>CAZNRV010000054.1:0-10169 GCA_964575495.1 uncultured bacterium | reverse complement strand
GACCGCGGCGGACAGACGAATGACCGGGGGGCTAAAAACGGTGAGGGACACACGCACGGCTCGGCTTAAAATTCCCTCTGAGTTCAAATTCTTATCCACCCGGAACTGACGGGCAAACTCGAGGTTGTAATTTATGTCCGCATCCCGCGGGTTAAGGCGCCGGGCACGCAGATAATCGGCAATTGCCAGACCAACCCGGCCCAGTTTGAAATAAGCGTTGCCCCGGTTGTACAAGATTGCTGATGCCTGGTAAAGGACCAATGCCGAGTCATACTGGGCAATTGCCTCCTGATAATTGCCCTGCTCATAAAGGTTATTACCCGCCTGAAAATAGGCCGGTCCGGTACCGCTCACCAGCATCAGGGCAAAGATGCTAAAAATCATAGTTTGCCAATCACCTGCCTGGCCTGCATTAAGAGCGTTTTTGGCTCACACTCAACCGCCGCCGGTGAGAATCGGGCAAGTTCGCACATATTGAGCAATGAAAGCAACTGCTCAGTTACCATCCTGTCAGCCCCTGCCTGCACCAACCGCTGGCGCAACTCATCGCTGGTCAATGCCTGGCTCTCAATGTTATACCGGTCACCAGCATAACCCGCCATTGCCTTGAGTAAAACGGCATAGAAATCTGACAGCCGGTTCTCCTTGAGCATCTTCTCCGCCTCCTTCAGTCTTTTGCGTGCCTGTCCCAGCGCCTTGGTCCTCCGGGCATAGCCCGGCTCTTTTTTCATCCTCTGACGATGCCAGCCCGTAACCGCACCGGCAATTAGAATCAGCAGGCTGAGCGGATAGAGGGTAAACTCAAGCGGGCTGACCGGTAAAGAACCGGATTTACCGGGTCCAGGTTTGATGTGCCGGATATCGCTGCCCAGAACCTTTAGCCCGGGCTGAAATGCTTCAACCGGGCCACTGCGGGACGGAACATCGGTGGCAACAAACTCCAGTGCCGGGCTCTTCATAATGTAATAACTGCCGGTCTGGGGGTCAAAAAAGCCCAGTTCAATCTCAGGAATTCTGTATCTGCCATCAGCGGTGGGGAGCAGCGGATAGATAAACCGCCTGGTCCCCGAAAGTCTGCCACCGGTGTAGTGGAAATTGTCCTTGGTCTCCGGAGCAAGAATCTTTAAACCGGGAATTTCTGGCAGCCTCACCGGACCGATCAAACCTAAATTGCCGGTGCCGCTGACCGCAATGGTTAAGGTGACCGGCTCACCACCGGCTGATGTGTTCTTGCTCAAACTGACGCTCACCTGAAAGTTGCCCACCCCGCCGGTAAATGAAGCCGGTTTGCCCTGATCAGGCAGAGGTTTGACCGCGATTCTGACCGGTTCAGATGAAGCAGCAAACGGTCTTGACCCGGAGAAGAAAAAGCCCGGGACAATCACCTCGCCCTCAACGCTCATTGCCCCGATTTTTAACTCGCCGCTCTGGGTCGGGAAGAGTGCGGTCTTCTTGATCACCGCCGCATAGTATCTTTTACCCTCAAGGCTCTTCTGCTCATACTCCAATTGCCTGGGCTGATAGATTTCATCTGACCAGAACCCGGTGAGCGCGGGCGGCTCCTTCAGGTTCAAACTGGTAACCTGCTGATTGGTGTAAAATGTCCAGGTGGCGGTAACCTGCTCACCCTGATAAACTGTCTTCTTGTCCACACTGCCGATGAGCCGAAAATCACCCTCTGACACCGGTGCCGGCTCCTCAAAGAGGTCAAACGGGCTTTTCGGACCGGGCTGAGGTTTAGGCTGGGGCCGGGTTGCAGACTTGACCACATTGATGGTAATGGGCTCGGTGGTATATTCGGTATTGTCATAAACCAGGCGGCAACTGCCGATGGTCAGTTCACCCAGTTTTTTCGGCACCAGGGTATAAATAAAACTGATTGCGGTCTGCTGCTGCATTCTGCCGTTGACGATTGAGATGCTGGTTGACTGGGACTGACTGGAACCCAAGTTGCCAAAACCATCAAGTGCCGGCAGTTGCGGTCTGGGCACCCGGCTGATATTTGTTCCCTTGACCGTAAATGTCAACTGAATCGGCTCACCCAGTCCGACCGTAGTTCGGTCAACACTGGCACTGAACTCAATCTCCGCACCGAGCCCGATGCTAACCAACAGAAGCGAGATGAAGAGATGGAGTGATGAAACCCTTCTCACTTCCTCCCTTAATCCCTTCGTCTTTTTCATCGTCTCACCAGTCCTGCTCTACCTGCCTTCTGCTTTTCGGCCGCCGCGCCTCCTGCTGGGTCTGTTTTTCCTTGTTCTCGATCGCCTGGAGAATCCGCTCCGCCTGCTCCTTTTCCATGCCGGAACTCTGGGGTCTTGGCTGGGGCTGTTTCTGTGCCTGAGGCTGATTCTGATTTGTCCGGGACTCCTGCTGTCCGGTGGAATCCTTTTGGCTCGACTCCTGCCTTCTTTTGAGACAGAACTCCAGGTTCTCCTTTGCCTGCCGGTCCTGGGGGTTGGCAAGCAGCGCCATCTTATAGGCCTGTATCGCATCATCCAGCCGGTAGAGCCGGTAAAATGTGTTGCCTAAGTTGTAAAAGGCATTGCCGCGAGCCCCGGGCTTTTTTGCCACCGTCGCCAGCGAAAGTTCGGAAACCGCATCAGGAAATCTACCCAGCCGGTAAAGGGTGTTGCCGATATTGTAGTGAATGGCAAGGTTGTCCGGCTCTAGCACCTCTGCCCGCTGATAAAAGGAAAGCGCCTCTTCAAACTTCTGGCGTTGAAAACAACTGTTCCCTTTGCGCATCAGTGCACCAACACTGGCATTCGCGTTTGCTGCAAGCATCAGCAACAGGACGATAACGGCAATCTTGGCACTCATAATCTGCTAATCACCATTCTCCTTTCCGGCAGGCACAGGGCAAGAAAAAACAGCACCAGGCCGGCCAGTAGAAACCCCTGGAACCTTTCCACATAACCAGAAAACTCACCGCCACCCAACTCCTCCTTTTTTAGATTTTGCAACTCCTCAATCAGACGGCCGGGAGAAAACCCCTCCAGCCGGTAAAACCTGCCACCAGTTGCCTGGGCAATCAGAATCAGTTTCCGCTCATCCATCCTTGAGATGACCACATTCCCGCTTTTGTCCTTCTTATAAATCACACCCGCTTGAGTGGATTCGGGAATCGGCGCACCTTCGGGGGTGCTGATTGCGACCGGATAAATTCTCACCCCTACCTCCTTTGCCGCCATCACCGCCTCAGTGGTGTTTTTGCCCAGATCCTCGCCATCGGTTACTAACACCAGTGCCCTGGTTGTCGAGCCCGGGTTAAACAGACTGATTGACTTCTCAATCGCCTTGCCAAAATCGGTGCCTGGCACCGGCATCAAATCTGGACTGATGATATCCAGGAAAAGTTTTGCCGCATCCAGGTCGGTGGTCAATGGACAAAGCACATAGCAGTCACCGGCAAAAGCGGTAATGCCCACCGCATTGCCGGCAAGTTCATCAATCAGGCTGGCAAGTTCTGCCTTTGCCCGGGTCAGCCGGTTAGGCTTGATATCACTAGCCAGCATTGATTTTGATGCGTCAAGTGCCACCACCAGCGCAATCCCCCGGCCCCGAAACATTTGCATCCTCTCACCCCATCGCGGTCGGGCAAGGGCGATCGTAATTAAAAAGACCCCCAGGAAAAAGCAGGCGGTCTTCAGACCGGCAAGGAAACGGAGCCGCTCTGGCTGGATTTGCGCCAGAAGCCTGGGTTCAACTGCCCGTCGCAGCCGGCGCCGCAGGATAACGGTAAAGATGACAAAAAGCGCTATCAGCATCGGAATGCCCAAAAGAAAATAAAGGTTTCTGGGTACTGCCCAGTTAATCATAAAGCCTCCCGAAGATAAAGAGCGAACTTACCGCACCGGCGAATATGCTCAGCAAAGCCCAAAGCATCGGACGGTGTGCCAGTTCCTGGTAAACTGTCCAGCGCCTGGTCTTGAATGTTGAAGGCTCCAGTTTGTCAATCTCCTGATAAACCCGCTCCAGCGCCTGCGGGTCGGTGGCAAGAAAAAATTTCCCCCCGGTGATATCGGCGATTCTCTGCAGTGTCTCGGTATCCAGATCAACCTCCACCTGCACCAGCCTTCTGCCAAAGAACGGGTCATCAACCGGAAATGGCACCGGCCCTTTGCTGCCCACACCAATTGTATAAACCTTGATGCCGAATGCGGCTGCGGTCTGGGCTGCGGTCAACGGGTCAATATCACCGTGTTGTTTCTGCCATCGGTCAAAAGAATCACCACCCTCTCCTTTGCCTTTGACTCCTTGAGCCTTGCCAGTGCGCTTGCCAGACCCATACCGATAGCGGTTCCATCCTCAAGGATGCCGTACTGCACCCGGTCCAGAATCTGATTCAGGATGTTATGGTCAATGGTTAACGGACACTGGGTCAGACTGGTGCTGGCGAAGATTACCAGACCGATCCGGTCCCCCCGGCGTTTAGCGATAAACTCCTTTGCCTTCTCCTTGGCGATGGTCAATCGGTCACTCGGGGCAAAGTCCAGCGCCTGCATCGTGCCCGAGATATCTATGGCAAGCATAATGTCAATTCCCTGGGTCTCCTGCTCCTCAAACTGCCGACCCTTCTGGGGCCGGGCAAGACCAAGGGTACCAAAAACCAGTGTTAGTGAGTAGAAAATCAGGGGCAAACGGCTGATTGCCTGCTCAACCCGGGTCGGCTCAGGCACCAGTCCGGTGTCACTGTAAATTAGGTGCGACCGGCCCCGGCGTAATTGCCACCACCAGAGCACCGGCACCAGAACCAGCAGGACAAAGAACCAGGGTGAGGCAAAATGCATCACGAACCTCCGCTTTCGGTGTCCGTTGTTTTTGGCTCCTGGGGTATGGTCAGGTTTATCAGTTCCCGGGCACTTACTACCACCGCTTGCGGCTGGCCAGGAACAAACTTGGCATACTTGACGAGATCCGCATCATAAAAGAAGGCGGTGAACCGCTCGGTCTGAGGTATCTTCCGGCTCTTCAACTCGCGCACAATCTCGGCCGTGGTCTGGTCAATTGCCGGGAAACCGAACCGCCGGGTAAGATAGCGTTTAATAATCTCAGAGACGATGTAATAAAGCCGCTTGAACTGCCCTTTCTCCACCCACTCGGCAACCGGCACCTGATTCAGTGCTGTCAGTGCCTCCTCCCAGGCTGGCAGTTCCGGTGCACAGCCTAACTTGGGTTTGCGATAACGCTGGATAAAACGATACCCGAAGAATGCAATAATGCCGAGCGCGCTTATCCCGAGTAGAATCCAGAGCGGCAGAAGGTTGGGAAAACTGAACTGGGGCTTGAGGTCGTGAATATCAGTCATTTTCTCAGTGATCAGGCTCAACACTGATAAGGAAATTGAATCTGAGCCGGCTGCTTTTAACCCGCCCGCCTCCTGATAACTTACCAGAAAGGGCGAAAGCTTTACATCACCAACCGCAAAAATAGCCATGGTCAAATCATAGACCTCAAGCAACGTATCCCCCTGATAAACGGTCTTGTGCTTTTGGCTGGTGATGACAAACTGGTCCGTAGCCGGATTGAAAGGCGGTGAGACTTCAATATTTTTCGGGTGTTTCACCACCAGTTGCATCTGTAACCGGTCGCCGATGGTCAAACGGGCAGGCTTTTTTGTTATCCGGAACTCTATCCTTACCGGCCCGTCCTTCACCAGTTGAGCGCCCGGAACAACCGAATCGGTCTGGGCAAATCCGATGCTCAATATAAGGTTGAGGTAAAGGTAGAGGTAAAGGAAGGGACGGAAGAGAAGGTTGAGGTAAAGGTAGAGGTAAAGGAAGGGATGGAGTGATCCGGTGAGGAAGTGAGGAAGTTTTAATCCCTTCATCCCTTTCTCCCTTCATTTTTCTTCGTCATTGCTTTCTCACCGATAGCGCCTTGCCCGCTCCTGAAAGAACCGATGCAGTTTTGTGGTCCACTCCTCGCCGGTCAGCAGTGGGATAAAATCAATTCCGAAGCGCTGGAACAGTTGGTTGAGTTCATCCCGGCGCCGCTGCCTTTTTGCCTGAAAGACCTGCTGTGTCCGCGCACTCGTGGTATTCACCAGCACCTGCCTGCCGGTCTCGGCATCCTCCAGTTGCACCAGCCCGAGCCGCGGCAGTTTTTCCTCTGCCCGGTCATTGATGCCGATGACAATCAAATCATGCCTGCGACTGACCACACCTAACGGCTTTTCTATTCTTTCGGGAGCAAAACCAGAACCTAACAGGTCCGAGATGAGGAAAACAATCGCCCGGCGCTTCAGGATGTGCATCACAAACTCCAGTGCCGTTACCGGTTCCGTGCCCCGGTGCTCAGGCGCAAAATACAGAATATCCCGCACCAGCCTCAGAACATGAAACCTGCCCTTTGCCGGTGGCACATAACGTTCAATCCGGTCGGTAAAGAATACCAGCCCGACCTTGTCGTTGTTCCGGATTGCGGAAAATGCCAGGGTTGCCGCCACCAGTGCCGCCTGCTCCAGTTTTAACTGCCCTCTGGTTCCGAACCGGTTGGAACCCGAGGCATCAACCAGGAGCATCACCAGTAACTCCCTTTCTTCGGCAAACAACTTGACAAAGGGCCTGGCAAACCGGGCGGTCAGACGCCAGTCAATCGCCCGGACATCATCGCCCGGCAGATACTCACGCACATCCGCAAACTCCACCCCCCGCCCCTTGAAACTGGAACGATAATCACCGGCAAAGATGGTATTGACCAGTCTTTTGGTCCTGATTTCCACCTGACGGATTTTACCCAGTTCAACCCGCACCCGCTCCATCGCCGCAGCTCCGCTATGCCTGTCTTTTCATTTTACATTTTGCCTTGAATGCTTACGGCACCTCCACCCCTTCCAGTACCCGCTTGATGATGTCATCGCTGGTCAACTCCTCCGCCTCTGCCTCATAAGAGAGAATTATCCGGTGACGCAGAACATCATAGGCAAGTTCCTTAATATCCTCAGGAATCACAAAACCCCGGCGTTTGAGAAATGCCAGCGCCCGGGCCGAAGTCAACAGATAGATTGAGGCACGCGTTGATGCACCATATCGGATTAACGGCTCAAGGTCAGCAAGATTATGCTCCTTGGGAAACCGGGTGGCAAAAACCAGATTCAGGATGTAATCCTTCAGTTTCTCATCAACATAAATCTTCTCACACAGGTTCCGGGCACGCAATATCGTCTGAGTATCAACCACAGGATTACACTTCGGCTCAGCGCCTCTGCTCATCCGGTCAACAATCTGCTTCTCCTCCTCCTTCGAGGGATAGGTAATCTTCAGTTTCAACAAAAACCGGTCGGTCTGTGCTTCGGGCAGAGGATAGGTCCCCTCCTGTTCAATCGGGTTCTGGGTCGCCAGCACTAAAAACGGCTCCTCCAGTTTAAATGTCTCTTCACCGATGGTAACCTGACGCTCCTGCATCGCCTCCAGTAACGCGCTCTGGGTCTTGGGCGGAGTCCGGTTAATCTCATCGGCTAAAATAAGATTGGCAAAGATTGGACCCCTGCGCGCGGTAAACTCACCGGTGCGCTGATTATAAATCTGGGTGCCGATAATGTCCGAGGGCAACAGGTCCGGTGTGAACTGAATCCGCTGAAACCTTGCCTTGATCGCACTGGCAAGACTCTTCACCGCATAGGTCTTGGCAAGTCCGGGCACACCTTCGATCAGGATATGCCCGTTTGCCAGCAGTCCGACCAGAAGCCTCTCAATCAGATACTTCTGCCCGACGATGACCTTACCGATTTCCGCGGTCAGCGTCTGGACAAACAGACTCTCCCTTTCTATCTCTTCGTGAACCTGCCTAATATCGTCCTTTAACTCGCTCATTTTTCAACTCCTTTTTAAATACTGGAAACTAACCCTGATATTAATTATATAGACTAATCAAATCAAGAGCAGGTTGCAAGAATTTCAAGACAAGAAGACCGGGGACCGAGGACCGGGGACCGGTCATCCGTCTTCCGTCTTCGGTCTATTATTCCGGCTCAGAAAGCAAGGACTGTGCCCAAAAAGCACCTCCCGCCTTCTGACAACATTCTGAGGATAAGGGCAACGCTTTGGTTTATTTTCAAACAGTTCAAAGTCCAAAATTTTCCGCTCCTGAGCAGTATTGAGTTGTTTAATAATTTCCTGCGCCTTTTTAGTCTTTTCTTTCATATCCCCATTATCTTGAACAGGGATTTTCTTGTGTCTTCGCGACCAACTACATCCTCAATCATAAAAAGATGGTCAATAATGGTTTTGCTCTTCTCAATTTCTATTTTCGCCTTCGCGGTAAATGAAATGCGCTGCATTATCAATATGGTTAAAGAATTTGGATTTTTCTGCTTAGCCCGGCGTAAAGTTTTTAAAGCGGCACCGAATCTTTCGAGAATACCTGCGGGGTCAATACCACCTTTTATTTCTACTGCTATTTGAATCAGGTTGTCGCGATAGACACCTATGTCTGGTTCACTACCCAATATCAATTGCCTTCCATCTTTCAATTTTAGGGTTTTACCCCTTCCACGACATAATTCGGCGGAGACTAAGTTTTTCCTTCTAACCACTCTTTCTATGGCCTCTTTAATGACTATTTCAGCTTTATCGCCTTTGATATTCTGCCAAGAACCCTGAGCCTGTGAACCGGCAGCCATGCCTCGCCACAAATCAAATTCCCTTGCATTTATTTCTTCATCGTGCTCAATCAATATGCTTATAATTTTGTTCAGATGTTGGGAAATCCCCGAGGCTGTATTATCATTGAGAACACTTTGTCTGCGTTCATATTGATTGATACTTAATCCAACCATTGCCATTGACTTTTGCGATACCATAGCCAGCATTCTATAATAGTTTAATCGTTTTGAATTTTCCTTAAGCACCTCTGGATGGACGAAGACGCGCACTGGCTTGATACCTCTATGAATGACCCTATTCCAAGCATTGGTGGTGATGTTCAAATCTTTTAAGCTCCATTTAAGGTTCTCACCCTGGATACTCTCTAATTCATAAGCGATTTCCAATAAACCCCATTCATGAAGTTTCTGGTGGAAAAATTCACTTTTTGTAATTTGGTCAATAGTCCAACTTTTCTTTTCCTTATCACTGGACATCTTCATTTCTCCCAGACAACGATACTCTCCCGGACCGGTAGTTTTCCATATTTTTTCATTTGTTGCGAAGAATTCCCCTTGTACCGGGCGACGATAATTTTTCTGACTTTAAACCCTGCTTGCTCAGCCATATCGGAAAGAACCAAATCTACTGGTATCAATTCTCCTTCAAATCTCACATTGTCTACTACCATTGCGATTTTCGCCTTTGAGGCTAAAATCTTAAACCATTCTTGGATTACTTTCTGCATATCTATGAAGTAAGTTATAAGCATACTCGGTATTTTAGGGTTATTGAGTTTCTTCTTTTTAAGGAGTTCAATAACCTCCTTTATTAGTGGATGTGGTGGGATTTCGTTGTTTAGCATTTTTGATTCAATGTGCGACCGCAAAATCCCAAAACGAATTGCTTTAAGCTCCTCAAAATTCTTAACAAAATGGAAGCATAACTCAAGGGAATATGTTCTGGTATAGTCATATCTGTTGACATATGGTGGCGATGTAATTACTATTGTTGGGGCTTTTTTAAATTTAATTCCGGACAAGTCCCTTGTATCGCCAAGATAAACATCGGGGATTTTTATTTCATCAATGCACAAATTAGGGAAGAAATTCTTCTTACGATGAATATCCTCTTCAACCCGGGTGACTTTTCTGTCCAATGCCTCAATAGGGTCGGATGTTCTTTTATCTCTAACATACCTAAGAAATTGACCGTCTTTAGAGGTGTAACTACATTCTTCTAAAATAGAAAAAAATAGCATTAGAAAAATATCCTTGTATGGAGCGGATAAATTTTCAATTGCAGATTTCAGTTTTCTGAGCACTTCAAGCGTTTTTTTATCAAAGGCAATTTTCATAATGGGGACATCTGCTGCTATTCTACACGGATGGCTTTTGGGTATTCTCGGTTTAAGAGATTCCCACCTCTCTCGCAACTCATTTTCTTTTAGGCGCAGCAATAATGGCAAAGTCTTCGATATAAAATGAGCAACAGGTAATTTATCTACCCCAACCGAGGGAATGCCACTGACCATAGAGGTAAACAATGTTGTTCCTAATCCTGAAAAAGGGTCAAATACAT
>CAZNRV010000053.1:0-3692 GCA_964575495.1 uncultured bacterium | reverse complement strand
TGAGGGAAAGGAACTGGGAACTGCCCTGGCAGGTGCTGAAGGCACTACTTGGAACTAAGAACATAGAACTATAGTCCTAAGTCGTGAAGGATAGTGCGGGCGATTGTACTAGCGGCGTCGAAACGCGCAAGTTTCCGCGCGCTAACTGACATTCTCTTGAGCCGAGCGTCATCAAGGGTAAGGGTCCGGACCAGCGGAATCAGTCCGGATAGTTGCGTTTGCTCAAGGCGCACCGCTGCGCCGGTTTGTTCAAGGTAAAGGGCATTGGCATCCTGATGGTTGTCAAGCGCATAGGGAAAGGGAACGATTATCGCGGGAATGCCGAAGGCAAGGAGTTCAGATAACACGAGCCCGCCGCCACGCGTGACCGCTAAGTGTGCCTGTTGATAAAGGTCTTCAGGGTGGTCGGTCCACTCAATGAGCTGACAGTTGGCAGAATGGACAAGGGATTTGAGCTGTTTGTAGTCGCGCCTGCCGGTGAGAACGATAAAGTGCAGGTTGGTGAGCTGCGCTGCCATATCAACAGCCGCAAGGTTTAAGGGGCGCGCACCCTGTGTGCCGCCCAGAACCAAGACAGTCTTTGGGAAAGGTTGAGGTTGAGGTTGAGGTGGATAAGAGAATTTGAGCGCGTTCTGGACAAGTTCTTGCCGCAGAGGGGTGCCGGTCAGGGTGATGGGCGCGCGAATGGGTTTGTGTAATGGAAAGGTTAAGAAGGTGTTGCGAGCATAAGGGGCAAAGAACCTGACTACTCTGCCGGGAACACGGTTCTGTTCAAGGAGATAAAATCTCATCCCCCTTAGTTTTGCCGCGAGTAGAACCGGCAGGCTTACATAGGCGCCAAAGGCAATGACCGCATCAGGACGAATACGGGTGAGAAGGTTAAGGCTCTGAACAAAGCCTGACACCTGCTCAAACGCGCCTTTGATGAAGGGATGAAGGGATGAAGGGATGAGGGAAGGAAATCTGGGCTGTCCGAATAGGTAGAAACTGGAAGGAGTTGGCACGCGCAATCGCGCTTTCCATCTCGTTGTCTCTGCCAGCCCAGAAGACATTGGCACCCATTGCGCGCAATTTAATAGCGAGCGCGAGCGCGGGAAAGATGTGACCACCCGTGCCCCCCGCAACCAGTAAGATGGTTTTTGGTTCTTGGTTCATAGTTCAGGGAAAGGTTAAGGTTGAGGTTGAGGTTGAGGGAAAGGGACAGTAGAGGGAAAGGGAAAGGTTGAGGTTGAGGTTGAGGTTAAGGGAAAGGCATGCCCCGAGCCTGTGTCCAGAAGGAGATTGCCACGCCCCTTCGGGGCTCGCAATGACACAGGCGTGGGGGTTGAGGTTGAGGTAGAGGTTAAGGTAAAGGTTGAGGTTGAGGTTGAGGTTGAGGGAAAAGAACTGGGAACTGCCCTGGCAGGTGCTGAAGGCACTACCTGGAACTAAGAACAAAGAACTCTCCTTTGGTATCGTGAAATTTTCAAGAGAATTCCGGCTGTCAGGAGATTGGAAATGAGCGCAGAGCCGCCATAGGAGATGAATGGAAGCGGCTGTCCGGTCGTTGGCAAAAGGCTTAATGACACCGCAATGTGCGTAAGGGCGTAAAGGTTAATCATCGTCCCAATGCCCAGACTTAAAATCTGACCAAATTCGCTTGAGTTCCTTTCAGCAATGCGCAGGACCCGGATAAAGAACATTCCGTACAAAACCATTATCACCACACAGCCGGCAAAACCAAAGTCTTCGCCTAAAGCGCAGAAGATGAAGTCTTTGGGCAGTTTCGGGATAAAGTAGAACTTTTGCCTGCCTTCGCCAAGCCCCCTTCCGAATGGTCCGCCTGAACCAAGCGCAATCAGTGCCTGAGTCTGATGGTAGCGGTCCCCTTGCCTGAAATTTGCCCACCGGTTCAGGATGTATTCGTACCTGGTGTTGTGGAGTGAAGGCATCGCTAAAAGCGCACCCACGAATAGAATTGCTGCCATCATAGCAAGGATGAGTAAATAACGCCACCTGACCCTAGCGAACACGAAAACGGCACAGGATGAAAGGGCGATGAGGACCGCGGTGCCGAACGCAGGCTGAAGCAAAGTCAACAAAACCACGAGCCCGACAGCAGAGCCGGGGATGAGGATTGACTTGACGAAGTCCGGATTGGGGTTATTTTCGTTGAGGTTGGAAAAATACCCCGCGAGCCAGATAAGAATTCCGAGTTTGGCAAACTCCTGGGGTTGAAACACGCCCAGTTCCCGTATCTCCCCGAATATTCTGCCCAGAATAACCGTGCCGAGCAGGGCGCAAATGGTAATTAATAGAATTGCGTTCCGAACCGTTCTCCGGGCAAGCCTGAGGACATTTATCTTGGTTCCGACCCAGAGTGCAAAGAACCCGGCGAGCGCGCGCACAAATTGCCACTTAAGATAACGGAAACCCAGATGATAGGTTGATGCGTATATCACGACCAGACCAACAAGAACTAAGGTAACCACGATGAAAAGAAGCGGGTAGTCAATAGTAGAAGAGGTAGAGGTAAAGGTAAAGGTTGAGGTTGAGGTTGAGAAGGAGACGGAAGACCGAGGACCGAAGACAGAAGGGAGGAAGGGAGGACGGGATGAAGACTTCATCTCTCCATCACCCCATCTCTGAGGTAGAGGTAAAGGTAAAGGTTGAGGTTGAGGTAGAGGTTAAGGTAAAGGTTGAGGTTGAGGTTGAGGTAAAGGTTGAGGTTGAGGTAAAGGGACAGGAAACTCGGAACTGGGAACAGGGAACTGGAAACAGGGAACTGCTCAGGAACATAAGTCCACACTAAATTCAAAATTAAACTTCATTTCAACCGTTTGACCGCATCTTTAAAAGCCTTTCCCCGAGCCTGGAAGTCTCTGAACATATCAAATGAAGCAAACCCTGGGGAAAGAAGCACAATATCCCTAGGTTTTGCCCTTAAACTCGCTTGCTGCACCGCATCCCGCATTGAAATAGCTACACTCAGGCGCGTGTAATTCAGTCTGGCTAAGGACTGAGCCAGTCGGGGACTGTTTTCTCCTAAAAGCACGACCCACTTTGCCTTCCTCTGTATTGCCTTGAGATAAGGACCTACAGGGACATCCTTGTCCTTGCCCCCGCAAATTAGTATCACCTTTGATTGGAAAGCATCAAGGGACCGAACGGCTGCCATCGGATTGGTGCACATTGAGTTGTTGATGTAGTTCACACCACAAAACCGCCGGACCAGTTCCAGCCTGTGCTCAAGACCCCGAAACTTCCTTAGTGCCTTCTTTATCCCCTCAACCGGAGCGTCAAACAGCCGCGCCACACAAATTGCTGCCAGGGCATTTTCCACAACCGGAAACCGGCGCAGGGCAACTCCGGGGATGTAGTGAACAATCGACAACGGGGCAACTATCCCCGCACGGAAACAGAAGGAACCGTGGGATATGCAACCGTCCTTAATCAGCCGGCTTGAGGAGAAGAATATTTTCTGCGCTCTGACGCGCTTCTGGACTTGTCTGATAATAGGGTCGTCGTAGTTTAGAACCGCCCAGTCCTGTTCGCTCTGACGGTCAAAAATTCTTGCCTTGGTTCGGACATAATTTGAAAATGACCTGTGCCGGTCAAGGTGATCTGGTTGAATGTTTAAGAGAGCCGCGAGCTTCGGGGCAAAGGAAAAGGAACGTTCGAGCTGAAAGGAAGACACCTCAATAACATAGTAG
>CAZNRV010000052.1:0-2892 GCA_964575495.1 uncultured bacterium | reverse complement strand
CTGCAGGCGGTAGGGGAAACGGTCGTTTTGTGTTCGCTCTAGAATCCAGGTTCCTTTCACCACTGGCATCATTATACCCCAGAATGTATGCCGTCTTGAAGTGAAAGCTCTTGATGTGCGGAGTTTATGATGCACAATACGTCCGATGGTGCACCGTTAGTTTCAGCTCTTCAAAATATGGGCCTTTATCCGGTCACCAATGGTCAATGACCCGAATGAGTTTCTAGCCTCGCCGGGGTTGAACATCAGGACACCCTGAATGTACTGGTTGCAGGGCTGATGAGAATGCCCAAAGATAATGATATCTACCCCGCTGAACTCTTTCTTCACCCTTTCCGCGATTCCTTTAGGTGAACCCCAACCATGAATGAGACCGATTTTCCTGCCGTTTACTTCAAACTCTTCTCTTTCCGGCAAGTCCGCCTTGAGCTCTGCCGAGTCCATATTGCCGCAAACTGCCTTAACCTGCCCTATGGCACTTAAGCCATCAAGGACCTCCTTCCGCGTGAAGTCTCCGGCATGGATGATGAGGTCCACGTGTGACAGGGCTTTTCTGACGGAGAGCGGAACGTCATCAATACTACCTACGTGGGTATCAGCGATTACGCCCAACCTCACTTCAGTCCTCATGGTTTGCTTCACTCCCCGTTGATAATCCTTTATTACGAAGATTGGCAAAACGACCGCATCAAGGTCAAACGTCGCATGTCTATTATGTGGAACAGCACCTCGTAGCGCCCAGAGCTATGGTCAAAAAGAGGCTAGGCTTTCCGGACCCGCATGGCGTGGACGGTTGGCATTGACGTCGACATCTCTTGCTCAGCCTGGCAATACTTGCATCGACTCTTCTGCCCTGCGACCATCCAGTGATGTGCGCCGGAGGGTGACTTCTGGCAGTACCATGGCTTCCCTTTGTTAGGATTAGGAACAAATCGTCCATCTTCGCCTCTGTACCTAGTGCCGCCGTGCCTTCCCAATCTTGCGTCAAAAACCACTTTTGTCATTGAGTCCTCTTACCATTTGAGGCAACATAGAATTCTTCCCTGGCCACCCCTCGAAACAAGTCAACTGAAAATGTGCGCTGCTACTTACTTCCCGGCGGAGGAAGACTCACCTGAGTTGCCAGAGCGCGACCATCCCGCCCTTCTCCGACCTCAAATTCTACTTGCTGTCCTTCCCTGAGGGACTCATACTCTACCCCTCGTAGCTGGTTGCGGTGGAAGAAAAGGTCTCCTCCCTGCTCTGTCCTGATAAAGCCATAGCCACGGTCGGTAATCAACCGTTTGATTCTGCCCTTCGGCATAAGATATCACCCCCTTCGGCTCATCCCGGCGCGCTGGAGCTTCTCGCAACTTGAGAATAATCCAATCACATGAGCCTGTCAAGCACCCGCAGGTGCGTACGTATTGACAATCTTAGTGGCAGTATTATAATTAACATGCCGATATGAAGGGCGTCGGGAAATCATAACAGAATCGGGATAAGAGGTGCGATTGGTGAAGGCACCGAAATTGCTGTGTAAGAGAGCGATTTGCGGTGCCTTTTTGTTTGGCGGTGTAGAGGACGTTTTCAATCGGAGAGATAACGGTGGCAAGGGAGCATTTCGTTCGTAGCCAGACGAGAATAAAAGTCGTCGGACTTGGAGGGGCGGGATGCAATGCAGTGACCCGCATGGTCCGGGAGCAGGTTCCGGGTGTCGAATTCATCGCGATGAATACTGACCTGCAGCACCTGGGCGTAACTGAAGCGAATGTACGCATCCAGTTGGGAGAACGCACTACCTGTGGTCTCGGCGCCGGCGGCGATTATGCGCTGGGTCAGAAAGCTGCCGAAGAGAGCCGCAATGAGATTCAGCAAGCGCTAACCGAAGCTGATATGGTGTTTATCACCGCCGGTATGGGAGGCGGTACCGGAACGGGCTCAGCAGCCCTCGTATCTGACATTGCGCGCAAAAGCGGCGCTCTCACTCTTGCCGTCGTCACCACACCGTTCACCTTTGAAGGAATTCATCGCAGTCGGATTGCTGAGGACGGGATTAATAACCTCAAAGACAGAGTAGATACGCTCATTGTTGTCTCCAACGACCGGCTGCTTGACCTGTGCAATCAAAAAGTAAGCCTTGATCATGCCTTCAGGATGGCTGATGAAGTCCTCTTTCGCGCCGTGCAGGCGGTTGCTGGGGTAATCACTGGTCCCGGCCTTATTAACCTTGACTTTGCGGATATCAAAGCGGTGATGCAAGGCGCCGGTCCTGCATGGATGTCCATCGGACACGGCTCTGGCAGGAACAGAGCGGTAGATGCCGCCAAAGAAGCCTTATCCAGCCCGTTGCCGGATGTCTCCGTCAGCGGAGCCAGAGGAGCGCTCATCAACATATCTGGGGGCAGTGACCTAACCTTGTTTGAAATAAACTACGCTGCAAAAGTCATCCGCCAGGCTTTTGACCCTGAGGCAAATGTGGTCTTGGGCGTTGTCATTGACCCAAAAATCGGCAGCGAAGTACGCTTAACCCTCATCGCGACCGGGTTTCGGACCATAGGTAGGCGTTTTACTGGCCATTCGGAAAAGGCGGCGCAGACATTGAGGAAACCCACGACTGAAGAGGAGCTAGATATTCCTTCATTCATGCGCCAGCGCGGCAAGATGCCTGGAAGGTCGTAAGCGCGAGACTGCCATAACTTCCTGCAGTTCAGGTTGAGCAAGGCAGAAAAACGTTAGAGTTATTGCCAGGCAATAATGGACTGGTAGCTCTGAGAAGCAAAATTATCATCTCTCAAAGGAGGTAGGCAATGGCTTTTCCTGATGATGTGGTTAAAGATGCCTGGGAGCTAGTGGAGGGCCGGTGCGAATGCAGTAAACCGACCCATCAACACCCAGAGGGTAGATGTAACA
>CAZNRV010000051.1:0-2217 GCA_964575495.1 uncultured bacterium | reverse complement strand
AGCCAGTGGCACTCAGGTAGCACCACATTATACAGCTGAAAGGATTTTTGTCAAGTATGACATCCGCTCGTTAATAAGGATGCCTTTCCTCATTTAGAGCCAGAGGTTTGTGCAATGTAAAAGGCAAAATGCAAAAAGGGCAATGGAAAGATAAAAAAGGGATTGCTCAGGAGGTAATTTTAGCCATTCGCCCCCTATCATTTAGAGCCAGAATCTTTTGAAAATTAACGGGGATGTTTGAAGGGTTATTGGCAAACTTGCTGTAAGGCACGCATTGGCAATTAGTTAATGAGTTTTTGGTTTATGGCCTTTCTTCCCAGGGGCAGGTCCCCTCCACCACCCCCAGAGTAGATTTCCAATACCTGATTTCAGGATAAAAAGCGGGGTTAGTTAAACATCAAAGATAACGGTCGCCTGCCAGGAGCCGTCTTGCTGCTGTTTGATTGCAAATTGATGATAGGTTGGGGTCTTTACCTCAATCTTCAAGCCGTGACGCAAAGGTTCATAAGGCTCGCCATAAATAGTTGCGTCAATGGATGCCGGTTCGCTCTCAAGTATATTTATCAATACCCGTGATGTTACCAGTCCCCGGGTAGAGAAGCGAAAAATGAGCTCCCGCAACCAGTCCAGGAAAAGTTCACTCAAATCAGCAGAGGCAATTTTTACTTCCTCAATCTGCACCTCGCGGACCTGCTTTAAATCCACCATCACATCAAAGAGCATAAAGGCGGCATTGGCAAAAAGTTCGGGCAAATCCCTGCCAAAAATCTCAACCTTCAGATCCGCGGTGTGCTCAAGCAGACGATATTTCATTAGAGTTCATAGTTCATAGTTTATAGTTTATGGTTTGCCTAACAAAGAACCAAGAGCTAAAAACTATGAACATCAGGCAAAGAGGGTGGCAATCTCACGGCAGATGTTTTCGGCGGCAAAGCCCGTGATGTCAATCGCCTCAGAGCGGCAGTTTGCTGCACAGACACCGCAGCCCTTGCACAACGCCTGATTCACCGCGACTGCGCGCCTGCCGGTTTTTTCGTCAATTACCCTTACTTCAATCGCCCGATAAGCGCACAAACCTGCGCACATGCCGCAGGCAGAACAACGTTCGGGATTGACCTTTGCCTGATAAGGCTCAGCCTCAATCTCTTCACGGGAGAGGACTGTTGCTGCCCTGCCGGCTGCTGCTTGGGCTGAGGCAATCGACTCGTCGATGAACTTCGGATAATGGCAGAGGCCGGCAAGGAAAACCCCATCGGTGGCAAAGTCAACCGGGCGCAGTTTCGCATGCGCCTCCAGGAAGAAGCCGTCCTGCTGTAATGGGACTTTGAGCATCTTTGCCAGTTCCGAGGAGTCAGGTTGCGCTACCACCCCGGATGAAAGCAAAAGCATTTCCGGTTGGAGTTTTAAGGGGATGTTTAGGACCGGCTCGTGAACCAGAACGCTCAACCTGCCATCAATCATTGCCACCTGCGGCTTTCTGTCCAGGTCAAAGGGTATAAAAATGACACCCAATTCCCTTGCCCGACAATAATAATCCTCCTTGAATCCGTAGGTGCGAATATCTCGGTAGAGGATATAGACAAGGCAATTAGGATTTATTTCTCTGATGGCAATCGCATTCTTGATTGCTTCAGCACAGCAGATGCGCGAGCAGTAGTTGCGTTCACCCTCGCGCGAGCCCACGCACTGAATCATCACAACCGAACTCAACCCTAAAAGACGCTCGGGTGAGCGGGCGATGATTTCCTCAAGTTCCTTCTGGGTTTTGACCAAGTCGGTTTTGCCGTAGAGGTATTCACTGGGCTGGCGATAAACCGCACCGGTCGCAACAATCACCACCCCGTGCTTTAAGGAAGAGGTTGATGTTGTAGAAACGCAAGATTCTGCGTCTCTACCTTGACCTGAACCTTGACCTGTTTTTATTGTCGTCTCATATGAGCCGACAAAGCCATCAATTCTGTTTATTTTAGCATTGGTGAAAACCTTTATCCGCGGATGAGCATTGACCCGCTCAATTATCTCTCTAAGCCGGGTTTGCACATCCTCCCCTTCAATCGTCTTGTAGATTGTCCGCGCTTGTCCGCCCAGAGAAGATTCCCGCTCCACAAGATAAACCTCAAAACCGGCATCTGCCAGTGCCAAAGCTGCAGCCATCCCGGAAATCCCACCACCGATAACAAGACCCGCCTTTGTTACTGGTAGTCTGACCCTTAACAG
>CAZNRV010000050.1:0-2221 GCA_964575495.1 uncultured bacterium | reverse complement strand
CTCTCTGATTGGCGGAGTCAAAAAGGAGTTCCGTAACACCGGCATCATTGCGGTTCTGTATTACCAGACTGAGAAAAATGCTGCGGGTAAGGGTTACCAGTGGTGCGAACTGGGCTGGAACCTTGAGGACAACGATTTAATCAACCAGTTTGACATTGCAATCGGCGGCAAAATCTACAAGAAATACAGAATTTATGAAATGCCAATCAACGGCAACTCATAACCAGCGCCCTTACTTGACTTAACCCCTTTCCATTATATAAATTTTAACCTGATGTTATTACCGTTTCTCCTTGTCCTAATTATCGCAAAACCCGAACTTCAGAATTTTCTTGCCCGCCAGGATTATCCTGCTGCCACTCAATACTATTATCAGCAGATTCAGCATCAGCCCAAAAACCTCAAGGCAATTAAGAACCTTGCCCGGGTCTATGACCACTGGCACCGGTATGACTCCAGCCTATACTGGTGGGAAAAAGCCTTTCAACTCCAACCCAATGATGACTCAGTAATAATCGGCAGATGGCAGGCGCTTTATAACCGATATAAAAATGACAGCGCTAAACTTGATTCAGTAAAAAAATTGATTGAGAACGAAGCGCTGCGCATCTTTGTTTACCCGGATACCTCCTATCGCAGCCTTAGCATTGCCTATCAGGGTTTTATCCTGACCGATGACACAGTCCGTGCCCGCCGCGCCGCCAATGTTCTCACCTTTCTGTATCCGGACTCCAGCCTGTCCTATGAGATAATCGGTTCCTCATTTTACGACTCCCTTTATCCGGTCTGGAACAACGATACCGCCAAGGTCCTGGTCATCTCTAACTTCCTTGCCCGCTATCCGAAAACCGAATGGCGCCAGACATTTTATATCTATCTCTTAAGTTCCCTGTTCAATCTCAAGGACACCATCAGCCTGGTTTCCATAACCCGGGATATGCTCAAAGATGACTCCCTTGACCCGTTCCGGTTCCGGTATGCATCTGCCATTTTCAACCGGCTGAAATTTCACCCGGAACTTGCCGAATCTTATGCCCGCCGGGCAATAGAACTTGAACCCAAGGCAAAAAAGCCGAAAAACAAACCAGTAGAACAGTGGCAACTTGAATATCCGCCACTTTACGGTCTTGCCCGGGTTGCCCTTGCCGAGGCGCTATTGATTCAGAACCGGACAAACGAGGCTCTGCCCTATCTTATTCAGGCGATTAAAAACTTCTCCTGGAACCCAAACAGCGAAATGACACCCGCTCCCTATTACTGCCTGCTCGGTGAGGTCTATGAAAAATTAGGCAAAACCGACAATGCAAAAATTGCCTATCTGAAAACCATTGCCTTTGGTGACTCCCGCAACTACTATTCCAGCCGTGCTGACACCAATCTCCAGGGTCTTGGTATAAAACAAAATGAGCAGTTAACCCTTGCCCGCCAACTCCTGAACTACTCCGGAACGGTCTTTGCCGATGTCACCGAAGAATACGGGCTTGCCAATCGCCATGAATCCCGGGTTGCCTGGGGTGATTACAACAACGACGGCTATGAGGACCTGCTTTTAAACGGTTGCCGTCTTTTCCGCAACGACTCAGGTAAACACTTTACCGATGTAACCGATTCGGTCGGCTTGACCGGCATTACCGGCAGAGGTGGCATCTTTGCCGACTTCAACAACGACTACTGGCTTGACCTATATATCTGCGGCACAGACACCCAGGACTATTTGCTTTTGAACCGATTCGGCAAATTCTTTTATGCCACCGAATCGCTCGGTTCTCCCTCTGACCCTTATCCAACCGAGGGCTGTGGAATTGCCGACTATGACCAGGATGGCTGGCTTGACATCTACTGTGCCAACTACGAAAACTGGGAAAAGCACTCTTATTATCCAGACCGGCTTTACAAAAATGAACAGGGCAGATTCAAGGATGTAACCGAAAATGCCGGCATAATTCCGCCCTATAATGAAAACCTTGCCGGCAGGGGTGTCAACTGGTGCGATTACAATGACGACACCTATCCGGACTGCTATGTCTCAAACTACCGCCTGTGCCAGAACCTTTTATGGCACAACAATGGCGATGGGACATTTACCAACCTTGCCCCGAAATTGGCCATTGCCGGTGATGATGTCAAAGGCTATTTTGGCCATACCATCGGCTCGGTCTGGCAAGACTATGACAACGATGGTGATTTAGACCTGTTCTGTGCCAACCTTGCCCATCCCCGC
>CAZNRV010000049.1:0-6127 GCA_964575495.1 uncultured bacterium | reverse complement strand
GATACAACCTATCTGGGTCCATTTCTTGTCTGGTCAAGAATCACCGATAATTGCGCGGTTGGCACAGAATCGCTCTTCTATCGTCTCAATCAGGGTGATTGGGTTGCTGTCAGAGCAGACTCTGCCCGCAGTGACACCTATTACTTTACAATCCCGGAAATAACCGGCTCGACTCGAATTGACTACTACATCTGGGCGATGGACTCCTTCTGCCTTAACAACAATATTGAATTCTGGACCACCTGGCCGGTTTGCTCGCCTGAAAGCACAATGATAACCTTCAATGTCGGACCGACCGGTCTTGAAGAAAAGGGCACAATTTTACCTGACAAAGCAAAATTGACAGTCAACCCCAACCCTTTAAAATCACGCGCCATTTTCACCCTTGTCCATCCATTTGCCAACAGCGCCCGCATTAACATCTATCGCCCGGACGGCACCCTTGTAAAATCACTTACCCTTGCTCCCCAACTACCGGGCAAACTGACCGCAACACTGGATGCAAGCAGACTCCCTTTAGGAATCTATTTCTACAATTGCGCTGCCGAAGGTTTCACTGGAACTGGCAAAATCACCATTTTAAGATAGGGGGTTAAATGCAGCTAAAGACCACCACCATTGAAAAACCGGAAAACACCAATATCATCCTTGGTCAATCCCATTTCATAAAAACTGTTGAGGACATCCACGAACTCCTGGTTACTTCTGTCCCCGGCATAAAATTCGGTCTTGCCTTCTGCGAATCATCAGGTCCCTGCCTTGTCCGCCATTCTGGCACTGATGCCGAACTGGAAGCGCTTGCGGTCAAAAACGCCCTTGCCATCGGTGCAGGACACTCCTTTATTATCATTCTTGGCAACGCATATCCGATAAATGTCTTAAATGGACTGAAACAGCTTCAGGAGGTTTGCTCAATCTATTGCGCCACCGCCAACCCGGTCAAGATTGTCATTGCCGAAGATGAAACCGGCAGGGGAATTTTGGGTGTGATTGACGGCGAAAAGCCCAAAGGTGTTGAAGCCGAAACCGAAACAAAGGAGCGAAAGGAGTTCTTGAGAAGGATAGGGTATAAAGTATAACTTTTAAAGCTTATCGATTCAAGTCCCTGTTTAATAATAAGTTATTAAATCATAGCAAAGCAAGGGAGTATGCCCGGGGCTAGCCCCCTATTAACCCTCAGTCTTGAACCAGTTTTGGGATTTCCCTTAAGATAAGGACATAGACCCATTTGGACTTGACTTTTAACTTTAACGGGTTATAATGACTTAGATGAAACGCCGGCTGTTTTTATCCATCCTCGCCTTTGCCTCAAATTTAACCGCCACCCGAATCTGGTCTCCAGAGGAAATCCAAAGACACGAGCGGACATATAAGGGAGAATACCTGCCACAACCAGAAACAGTTTCCCTCGGACCGCGACGCTTTAACTATCTAAAAAGAAAAAGATGGGTTTGTGCCTTTGTTGCCCGGTATCAGGTGTCGGACTCACTTTCGCCTGATTTCGGCGGTATCATTGAGGCAGAGCATCTGCCAACAATAATTGAGACCGACAACACCCAGGAGGCAATCTGGGTCTGGTCACGCCATCATCAAATTACCGGCAGCGAGTATTATCAGGAAAACATCCGCCGCGCCTGGATATATGTTCTGCGCAATCCTGCCTATCGTGAACATGGGGGTAACCCGGCAATCATCTGGTATGCAGTCTGGAACTGCGGTCTGGGTTTGATGGCAGAGGCGAAATACCGGCAAGCCTATCAGGACTCATCATATCTTTTCTATGCTGACTCCTGCCGTGATTTCTATCTCAGGCACCCACTCAATCCCAATAATATCCTTGAGAACTTTGTCACCGCCCAGGCATCGGGAATGGCTTATGACTATGCGCTTGAGCGCAATGACCAGGAGCTGCTTGATACCGCGCTTGCCCGTGGCATCAGGGTCAAGAACTGGATTGAGGAAAATGCGCGCTCGCGCCTTGCTTATCAGAGTTGGGCGATGGCCGGCGGAACCGCATTCTGGGGCATCTGTCATACCTTTTGTCAGGCTGACACAGTTGCGGGCAAAGCCTGGATAGAGACCTATGCCGATTCCCTCCCTGGATTTTACCCATCAGGAACCTGGAACTGCTCGCATAACATCTGGCTTGCCAATGCCTATCGTGCCGCAGGAGAAATCGGGCATAACGAGGAGCACTGGGCAATCCATCAGTATCTGACCGACACCCTTCTGATGAGGGATACCGACCTTGACGGCGGCATTCCCGCAACCTGGACCGACCCAGAAACCCAGGACCAAACCTGGGTCTCAACCTATCTTGACTTTATGGGTCTGGATGCCCTGTGCGATACCTTTTATTCCTGCGATGTATGCCTATACGATTTCACTTCCCCGGTTCGTGGTCGCTTATACATCGAAACCATCGGTGACTCTGCCAGATTTCGAATGGAAAATTGCGGTGCATGGTCTGTTACCGGCTGGATTCACTACGGAATAGTGGGAGGATTAATGCAGCAACGACTGCTCGAAGATATTCCTCCTGACGCTGAATCGACCATATCCTACCTCCCAATTGGTTGCAGACGTGGAGTCAACCGGTTTATAGGTATAGCTTCTTTTAGTGGGGACCAAAACCCAAAAAATGATACTACCTTTGTTGATATCAAGGTTTATGGTAGGTTTCCCCTTTTTGGTCTGCTCCTTGACTCTATTTCATCAACACCGATTTATGCCTGGGTCAAGGCATATCTGGGCAATGACACCACGGTCTGGGACTCCTGTCTGACCAATCGCTCAGGCGAATTCTCACTCAACCTTATTGATTCTACCTTCAGGGTTTCTATTGAACCCGAACTTCCTTATTACCGGCGCCATTGGACTATCAACCTTACCGGTGACACAACCATTGTCCTGCGCACCTCACCCGCCCAGGTGATGATTGTCAACAATGACACCCTTGAAAATTACACAAGTTATTACACCACAAGCCTTGACAGTCTAAATGTCACCTGGTGTCTCTGGAAAAAGCCAAGCCAGGGTCTTGTTCCTTATAACCTGTTTGACAGACTCCAGAATAGAACCGTTATCTGGTTTACCGGCAATACGCAGACCCAGACCATTCCTGTTGCTGACCAGGAAAGCCTTGCTAACTTTATTCTCCGGGATGGAAACTTGCTTTTGACAGGTCAGAACATTGCTGAGGAACTTGCGGGAACGCATTTCCTTGAGGGTATCATCGGGTGCCGGTTCGACTCATCAGGCTGGCGCGGGTTTCTTGCCTTTGGCAATCGCTCAGACTCGCTCGGTCGCAATATCACCGGCACATCAACCGCGGGTGGTAACGGTGCGAATAATCAGATTTCAAGGGACATCGTCTCCCCGCTTTTGAACTCGAACCTTTTCCTTGTTTACGACACCATCACCAACCTTGGTGCCGGCATCAGCAGAGAAATCCAATCAGCAGGAAAGGTCATTCTCCTTGGCTTTGGATTTGAGGCGGTTAACCGCCCTGTATCCAAGCCTGAATATTACACCCGGGTTCAACTGATGGAGTTAATGCTTGACTGGCTCTTTAGCCCCACCGGAATTACTGAAACAACTCTCAGGGAAAAATCAACGCCAAGGCTAACCATCATCCCTGCAATATTTAAAAAACACCTCTTGGTCAAAACCGATTCACCGACCCTGATTGGCTTATTTGACATAACCGGCAGGCAAATTGCCAGTTTTCACGCAGGTTCAGGCACTGCCGTCTGGCATCTACCCTCTTTGCCTTCCGGTGTCTACTTTGCCCGGACAGATGATTCTCATCCTATTTCCCTGGTTAAAATCCGATAAAAAAGGACAATAAACGCTGATTGCATCCTCAGATGCACAATTGTCGTCTAAATAGTAGACATTGAATAAGTGATGTTTGACTTTATGGTGCGTTAATATAAAATCTTAAGGAGAATATGCAGGAAAGGTTTACTGAAAGAGTTCGCAAGGTAATGAACTATGCCCGCCAGGAGGCAGTTCGTCTTCATCACGATTATATTGGCACCGAACACATCCTTTTGGGAATTGTAAAGGAAGGCGAGGGCGTTGCCGCAGTTGTTTTGAACAACCTTGGCATCAACCTTGATGACCTGCGCCGGGCAGTAGAAAATGCCGTTCCCACCGGTTTTGAAACACTGGTCTTGGGCGATGTGCCATTGAATCAAGAGGCAAAATCTGCGCTTAACTATGCGGTTGATGAAGCAAGAAAGATGAACCACTCCTATGTAGGAACAGAGCATCTGCTGCTTGGGCTTTTGCGCGAAGAGCGAGGAGTTGCCTGCCAGGTCCTGCAATCCCTTGGAATTGACATTGACCTTGTCCGTCAGGAAACAACCAGGCTCTTGAGTGGAGACAAGGCACCAGGGACTTCCAAGGGGAAGTCAAAAACACCGGCATTAGACTATTTCTCCCGCGACCTTACCCAGCTTGCGCGTGAAGACAAACTTGACCCGATTATTGGCAGAGAAAAGGAGATTGAGCGCATCATTCAAATCCTTGCCCGGAGAAAGAAAAACAACCCGGTTTTGATTGGTGAAGCCGGCGTGGGTAAGACCGCCATTGTCGAAGGACTCGCCCAGCGCATTGTGGCAGGTCGCGTCCCCAATGTTCTAAAAAACAAGCGGGTTCTTGCTCTTGATATGGCGGCAATTGTTGCGGGCACAAAATACCGCGGGCAGTTTGAAGAAAGACTCAAGTCAATTCTCAATGAAATCCAGCATCATGGCGACTGTATCATCTTTATTGACGAGATTCATACCATTGTCGGCGCTGGTGCTGCCGAAGGTGCAATCGATGCTTCAAGCATATTAAAACCTGCACTTGCCCGAGGTGAAATTCAGGTAATTGGTGCCACCACCCCGGAAGAATATCGCCGCTATATTGAAAAACACTCGGCGCTTGAACGCCGCTTTCAGAAGATTATAGTTGAACCACCTACGGTGGCTGAGACCGTCCAGATTCTCCAGGGCTTGAGGGAAAAGTATGAACTACACCACAATGTTACCTATGAGGATAATGCCCTTTACGCCGCTGCCTATCTTGCCGACCGCTACATCAACGACCGTTTTCTCCCGGACAAGGCGATTGATGTAATTGATGAAGCCGGCTCAAGGGTAAAACTGATGCGTCCGGTAATCAACCCTGAACTGGACGAGATTGAACGCAAGATTGAGAAGATAACCCGTGCCAAAGAGGATGCGGTCCGGCGTCAGGAATTTGAAAAGGCTGCAGAGTTGCGTGATGAACAGAAGAAGCTTACCGAATACCTCAAACGCAAGCGCAAGGAGTGGGAGAAAAAGGGCAGTTTCCCTGTGGTTACCGAAGAGGACATCGCCTATGTCGTTTCCTCCTGGACATCAGTTCCTCTTGCTAAACTTGAGGAAAAAGAGTCGTCGCGCCTTTTAAGAATGGAGGAGGAACTCAAGCAGTGGATTGTCGGTCAGGACGATGCCATCGCTGCAGTTGCCAAGGCAATTCGCCGCTCCCGTGCCGGGGTGAAAGACCCACGCCGACCGATTGGCTCATTTATCTTTCTCGGTCCCACAGGTGTCGGTAAAACCGAACTTGCCCGGGTCCTCGCCCGTTTCCTGTTTGGTGATGAAGAAGCCCTCCTCCGCTTTGATATGTCTGAGTATATGGAGAAATTCAATGTCTCCCGTCTTGTTGGTGCGCCTCCAGGTTATGTTGGTTATGAGGAAGGTGGGCAGTTAACTGAAAAGGTACGACGCAAACAGTATTCGGTTGTCCTGTTTGACGAAATTGAAAAAGCACATCCCGATGTATTCAACATCCTTTTGCAGATTCTTGACGATGGGCAGATTACCGACTCCTTGGGCAGAAAGGTTAACTTTAAGAATTCGGTGATAATAATGACCTCAAATATCGCCTCAACCGAAATACGCGGACTTTCCGGTATTGGTTTTACCACAACCACTCCTGAAGTTAACTACGAAAACATCCGCACCAAGGTAATGACTGAGGTCAAACGGGTATTCCGACCTGAATTTCTCAACCGCGTCGACGAGGTGATTGTGTTTAGACCGCTTGATCGCCCCCAGATGGAAGCGATTGTTGACATCCAGCTACGTGA
>CAZNRV010000048.1:0-2052 GCA_964575495.1 uncultured bacterium | reverse complement strand
TCCTGCTGAGCTACAGGGGTACATACTATAGTATATACTCTCTGCTGCAAATGTCAAGCAATCCAAATTACTATTTAATCTTTATTAACAAGTCATTATCTGAAATTGAATAAATCTCAATGATTAAGCATCAACTCAATTCAGAAAGTAAGGAGCCATTTATTCATTGACTAATACCAGTTAAATGATAATCTTTTATTTAAAATGCGGTTCGGATTTCATATTTCCATCGCGGGCGGATTTGCTAATGTCCGACAAAGGGCAGAGGAGTTGGCCTGCGATTCAATCCAGTTATTCACCCGTTCACCAAGAGGCTGGAGCGCAACCAAACTTGATGATGTTGACGTCGCTAAGTTCAGAAAGGATATGAAGGAGTCAAAAATCAGTCCGGTTTTTGCCCATGCGCCTTATCTGCCTAACCTTGCCGCTACTGACACTGACTTAAAAAAACGCTCAATTGAGACAATCGCCGATGACCTGAACCGATGCGCGGTCCTTGGTATTGAATTCCTTGTTGTCCATGTCGGCAAGGCGATGGGGGCAGATGAAAAGACCGCCCTCAAAAGGGTGGCGGAAAATCTCAATCGCATCATTAACCTTGCCCGTAACCGCGTGAAAATCCTTTTGGAAAACACTGCGGGTATGGGTTCGGAGATTGGCTATCAGTTTGAACAGATTGCCGAGATAATCAACCAGGTTGAGCAGCAGGACCGTCTCGGCGTAACGCTGGATACCGCCCATTCATTTGAAGCCGGCTATGACTGGCGAACCAGAAAGGCCGTTGACGAAACTCTACGCCGGTTTGATAAAACAATCGGTTTTGGAAGATTGTATCTGGTTCACCTCAACGACTCTAAGACTTCTTTCGGCTCCCGGGTTGACCGGCACTGGCATATCGGCAAGGGTGAAATCGGACTGGCTGGATTTAAGGAAATCGTCAATCATCCTCTCTTAAAAAAATTGCCCGGGATTATGGAAACGCCTCGCACCGGTATCAAGGATGATTTGGAAAATATGCGCACGGTCCGGAGTTTGACAAGGTGAAAATCCATTTCTGGGGTGGTGTCGGCACGGTAACCGGTTCGCAACATATCCTGAAATCAAATAAAAACAGCCTGCTCCTTGAGTGCGGACTATTTCAAGGACACCGGCAAGAGGCAGAAGAGATCAACCGCCATCTCCCCTTTGATGCCCGAGAAATTGACTGGTGCGCAGCGAGCCATGCTCACATTGACCATATCGGCAATCTTCCCAATCTTATAAAGAACGGCTTCCGGGGACCGGTGCTGATGACAAAGCCTTCGGTTGCGCTCAGTCGGCTCTTGCTCTTAGATTCGGCACATATTCAGGAGAGCGATATCAGGTACCTGAACAAGAAGAGAAAGGAATGGGGTGAACCGCCTAAAGAACCAATCTATACTACCGCCGATGCCGATCACGCCCTGACTAAACTCAAAGGAGTCAGTTACGCCCGCAGGGAAAAACTTGGACCATTTACCCTTTATTTCCATGATGCCGGACATATCCTTGGTTCTGCCCTGATTGATATTGAAGTTGAGGGAAAACGGGTGCTGTTTACCGGTGATTTGGGCAGGAAAAAGATGCCCATCATCTGCGACCCGGTGCAGGTTGACCAGGTTGACATCCTGATTATGGAGGCAACCTATGGCAATCGGCTGCACGCTGATTATCAGGATGTCCGGAACCGGCTTGCCGGTATTGTTAACCGGGTAGCAGCGCGCGGGGGCAGAATTATCATCCCGGCGTTTGCGGTTGAACGGGCACAGGAAATTGTCTATAATTTTAAAAAACTCCGGCAGGAGGATGCAATTCCGGATATACCGATATTTGTTGACAGCCCCCTGGCAAGCCGGGTTACCGAGGTCTACCGCAACAGCACCGCCTATTTTGACCAAGAGGCGCAGGCACTGATTGACGACCAGAATCACAGCCCTTTTGATTTTCCCGGTCTTTCCTATATTGAGGATGCCAACGAGTCCAAGAAACTCAACACCATCAAACATCCCTGCATCATCATCGCTCCATCAGGAA
>CAZNRV010000047.1:0-7079 GCA_964575495.1 uncultured bacterium | reverse complement strand
GTATTGAATCGCCAACACTTTGCCAATAAATGAGTTAAGCCATTGGTGGCGGCAAAATCGGAATTGGGGGTGTTAATTTGTTTTAATTTTTGGCTCTGATTGTAATGGGGGTGTTTTTTAGCGGGTTTTGTTTCTATTGACATTTACCTTTGCCGTTATATACTTCTAAAAAGGATGAAAGATGTCTAAAGATAAAGCGGTTAGTAAACTGGATACAATTATTGGGAGCGAAACTGAGTTGAATGGTGATGCGCGGGTGGCGGGCGGGTTGAGACTTGACGGCAAGGTTGAAGGCAGGCTGGATGTCGGGGATGTGTTTCTTACCGGTCCGCGTTCGTTTTTTAAGGGCGATGTTAATTGTCGCAACGCGGTGATTGCGGGCAGGGTCGAGGGGAATATCTCGGCAAGCGAGACCGTTGAGCTGCAGACCGGTGCTCAGATGTTTGGTAATATTGCCTGCCGGAATTTGGTGATTCAACCCGGCTGTTTCTTTGAGGGCAGCTGTAAAATGGTAAAGACAGAAGCAGGCGAGGGCTAAAGCCCTGATGCGGCGGTTGCTCATTTTTCTAATTTGGGGGACATGGGTACAGGCGATGCCCCCAATTCCGGGAAATACCCGAATCCTGCGCTTTCCGGGCATGATGGAAAAGCCGAGAAGGGTTTTTAAGTCAACCGACCGTGCCGACGCGCTCTTGGTCATCCTCGTTGATTTCATTGATAACCAGCGCACCTATTCGCAGGCGGATTTTCAGAGGCTTTTGTTCGGTTCTGGCACCGGTTCAATGAATGATTATTACTTGGAGGCAAGTTATGGCAACTTTACAATTGTCGGGGAAGTGGCGGGCTGGGTAAGGCTGGCTAACACGTATTCGTATTATCTTGGTGATTCCTTTGGAATTTACGGGCAGTTTCCGCATAACAGTCAGGGTCTTGTGAGGGATGTGGTTGAGGTGATGGATGATTCAATTGACTTTTCGCGGTATGACTGGGATGGAGATGGGTTCGTTGATGCTCTGCTATTGGTTCATGCCGGTCCTGGTGCTGAAGAGACCGGGAGGATAAACGATATCTGGTCACACAAATGGCAGTTGACCGACCCGGTTTTGGGTTCACCAGGGGCAATTCAGACCAATGACGGTGTCAGCATTGATGTCTATTCAATTCAGCCCGAGCGGTTTGATGACGGCACGTTGATAACCATCGGGGTTTTCTGTCACGAGTTTGGTCATGTCATCGGGCTGCCGGATTTGTATGATACCGACTATTCGAGCTCGGGTCTGGGGATGTTCTGTCTGATGGCAGCAGGTGGTTGGGCAAGGGCGAGCGAAAACAAACCTTACGGTAGTTCGCCAGTTCATCCTTCAGCCTGGTGCAAGTATCTTCTGGGCTGGCTCCAGCCGGATTCGGTTGAACCGGGGCTGGTTGATTCAATTGGAACCGCTCGGATTGTTGCCTTTGCTACCGCACCGGTCTGTTTCCGGCTCTTAGAAAATCCCGGCGGGGCTGACTGGACACCGCAGGGAACAGGACAGGGTGAATACTTTCTGATTGAAAATCGTCAGCGTTACGGATTTGACCGGGGTCTGCCCGGAACCGGGCTCCTGATTCTCCATATTGACGAATCCCGGCTGGGCAACGATGATGAAAGGCAGCCACTGGTTGGAATTCTGCGCGCCGACCATTCGCGCGAGTTTGCCCTGGGTCCAGGAGACCTGGGCAGTGATGCCCATCTGTGGAAGGAAAGCGATACCGGCGTGCGTCACAATACTATTCCTTCAACCGCCTTCTATGACGGAATTCAGAGCGGGGTAGTGATTGAAAGGATTTCTGCCTCTGATTCGGTGATGAGCGCAAGCCTGAAGATCGCACCACTTTTCCTGGGTAATGTTTACTCATTTCCCAACCCGGTGGTGAAAAGGTCCAACCAGGTCCAGGCAACAATTGTTTATAGTCCGACTGATTCAGCCCGACTGGCCGGGCAGTTTCCAATGTTCCGGGTCAGAATTTTCAACCTTGCCGGTGAACCGGTCCGGGTACTGGATGAGGAAGGGGTGGAGATAAACCGGCAGCGCCGTGCCGCCTACTGGAATTTGCTGAATGAGCAGAAGAGACCGGTGACCAGCGGGATGTATTTTTATCTGGTGGAGATTGAAGAGGAGGGGAATAAGGAGCAGAATGTCGGCAGGCTGACGATTGTCAGATAAAAGGAGTTAACTATGCGTATGGACCTAAAAGATCGATGTGCAGTTGTCACGGGCGGGGGTGCCGGTATCGGTCAGGCGATTGCACAGAGGCTAACTAGTGCCGGAGCAATAGTAGCAATATGCGATGTGGCACTTGATGCGGCGCAGAGGGTTGCCGGGGAATTGAAAGCCCAAGGGATGAGAGCAGATGTCTTCCCTGTTGATGTTGCCAATTTCAAGGCTGTTCAAGAGGTCTGCGCCCAGATTGAAAATAAATTTGGCGGAATACATATCCTGGTGAATAATGCTGGTATTACCCGGGACAATCTGCTGTTGAGGATGAGTGAAGAAGAATTTGATAAGGTGATTGCGGTCAATCTCAAAGGGGCGTTCAATTTCACCAAAGCCTGCTTGAGGTCGATGATCAAGGCACGCTGGGGTAGAATAATAAATATCAGTTCGGTGATCGGTGAAATGGGAAATGCCGGACAGGCGAACTATGCGGCAGCAAAGGCAGGATTAATCGGTTTTACCAAGTCGGTGGCAAAGGAACTGGCAGGAAGAAACATTACCGTCAATGCGATTGCTCCGGGTTTTATCGCCACGGCAATGACCGAAAAGCTTGACCCGTCAATCCGGGAGGCTTACATCAAATCAATACCCCTGAAGCGGCCAGGAACACCGGAAGATGTTGCCAATCTCTGTTTGTTTCTTGCCTCAGAGCAAGCCGGCTATATCACCGGTCAGGTCATCAGGGTTGATGGCGGTATGCTGATGTAATCGGCTTCCTTTCCTTACGCTTCAGAGAATCCAGCGGTGCCCGCAATTTTTACAATAAAGGTAGGAGGGCGGTTGAGGAACTGGGTTGTTGCATGCACCTGGGCAGGGCTGATGGATTGGTAATCCATTAGGCTGAATCTCAGCCGGTGTCTCCCAGCTCAGGCAAGGTGTAACGTTGGGTAAAGGAGTGAGCAGGTTTACACTGGAACAGTTTTTGTGCTCATAATGAGCCCAGGTGTCGTTGTTATCGCAGTTCGGACAGTTTACTCTTGGCATTTCTAACTCCTTTCTTTTTTACTTCGGTCAGAGTTTCGGTTCGTATTTTGGCTCCGACCATTTACAGAGCATATCAATATTTTGCTTTCTTGTCAAGTAATAGCAGTATTGACAGACATCGGCAATAAGACTATTATTTTTAATATATGTTTAAGGATTTTCATCAGGAGATTGAGCAGTTAAAAGAAAAGTTAAGGGAATGTGTTAATGGAGTGGAGAAGATTGAATTATTGCTGGGCTTAGCTGATGGAGTTGTTGTTGGCGCCCCTTTGGAACTAAAGCCATTCTTTGAAGAGGCGTTGAGTTGCGCTCTTGAAAAAAACGACCTCAAGTCGGCAGCACAATTAGCGCGGCGCTTGGCTGAGATCTGCCGATTACTAAATAATTTTGAAGGCTGTCGAAAATACACGCTGCAGGTGCTGGAAATTGCCCAGAAGATTAATGACCCGAAAATGGAGGGTGTGGGCAATTATTTGTTAGGTATGGTAAATGAGTCGTTAGGTGAATTTCAAAAGGCAAAGGGCTTTTATCTTCAAGCGCTGAAAATCTGGCGTGAGCTGGATTTTCACCAAGGTGTCAATGCGGCGTTTAACCAATTGGGCAATATTGCTGGTCTGCAGGGGAGATTTGACCAGGCGATAGACTATTATCTGCAGTGTAAACAGGTGCAGGAGAGTGATGAGTTTGATGATTTTTCCCGGGCAATTAATTGCTGCAATCTCGGCTGGGCTTTTCTCCAGCAGGGCAAATGGGAGGAAGCGGAAGAAAATCTTTTCCGTACAGTTGCGATAGCCGAGCAGAGAGGTTATGAGCTGATGCGCTGGAATGCGTTCGTTATGCTGGGCGAACTGTTTCGTAACCGTGACCGACTGGAGCGGGCGGCGGAGATGTTCAGCATGGTGATTGAGGCCGGTCGTCAGAGCGGATTGCCAGCCGATTTGCTGTGGGATAGCCTTGCCAACTTTGGGGAAACCAAGTTTCGTCAGCATAATTTTGCTGCTGCAAGCCAGGCTTATACCGAGGCGATTTCGCTCTGCGAGAGACTCAACGACCGACTGGGCAAGAGTCAACTTTTATGGCGGATGGCAGAACTTGAGTTTGCTCAGGGGCAATTAAACCGGTGTCAGGGTTTGTGTGACAAGGCACTTCAGCTTGCACGTGAACTTGACACGCGCAAGGATGAGGCCGAGGCACTGAGAGTTCTGGGATTGATGGAAGCGGAAAAAGGGATGACCGCAGCGGCGCAGAGCTATTTTAAACAGGCGCTTGAGTTGCTGGCGGATTTGCCGGAAAGTTATGCGGCTGCGCGGGTAAGACTCCAATATGGCAAGTTCCTTCTTGAACAGGGGGAGAGGGAAGAAGGAGAAAGGGAGTTGAGGAGTGCGGCAAGGACATTCCGCAGGTTGGGGGTTATCGCTGAGTCGGATGAGGTTAACCGACTGCTTTTCGGGCTGGAACTTGATAAAGACCGCGAGGGCGCGATGCTTTCGGCGGTAGCAAATCTGGCGACGCTGGGTCTGGAGCCGGAAAAGTTTATTAGCCATTCGCTATTGATAATACGCAAGGCTTTGGGGTGCGATGGTGCTGCGCTGCTCATTGGGCACACGCCCGTCGTTAGTGAGGGCAGAATCAGCTTGAATAAGGTAAATTCGGTTGTTAATGCCGGGTCACTGCCACTGGTCAATGAGCAGGCGGTTTGTTTGCCTGTAAAGGCGGGAGGGGAATTGCTCGGTTTGATTTATCTTGAAAGGAGAGAGTCTAAATTTGCTGATTTTCATCAACCTGTGCTTGAGACCACAGCGCTTATCATGGCACCGGCGGTGCAGAGACTCAGGAGTTACCGTGTTGATTTGCCAACGCCAACTGTGGAGATATCGGCATTAAGTTTTTCGGGGGTAATTGGTAAATCAGCGGCGATGAGAAGAAATCTTGAGATTGTCGTGCGCTGTGCTGATTCGGTTGTGCCGGTTTTAATCAGGGGCGAGAGTGGAACCGGTAAAGAACTTATTGCGAGGGCAATTCATAATTCCGGTTCGCGGCGCGACAAGCCGTTTGTCCCGATTAACTGCGCTGCCATCCCGGAAACCCTGCTTGAGGCAGAGTTTTTTGGGGTTGAAAAGGGAGCGGCAACCGGCGTTCTTCCGAGAAAAGGCAAGTTTGAGATTGCGGATGGGGGCACAGTTTTTCTTGACGAGATTGGTGATATGAGTCCGGCTCTGCAGGCAAAACTACTCCGGGTTTTGCAGGAAAAGGAGTTTGAGCGGGTAGGCGGGACAAAGCCAGTTAAGGTTGACATTCGGGTGGTGGCAGCAACCAATCAGAACATTGAGAGGCTGATTGAACAGGGCAGGTTTCGTCAGGACCTTTATTATCGCCTTAACGGGGTTGAAATTTGCCTGCCACCATTGAGGGAAAGAAAAGAGGACATTCCTGAACTGGTGCGCTACTTCTTTGCCCAGATAAATCAGGAGACAAACCGGCAGGTTAGGAATGTGAGCAGAGAGGTAATGGATTGTTTGCTTGCCAGTAACTGGGAGGGTAATATCCGACAGTTGCAGCATGTTATTCAAAGGGCGGTTGTGCTTTGCCGAGGTGACGAACTGCGATTAGAGGATTTACCGATAGAGTTACAAGAGCTTGCCCGCGGAAATAAGGAAACAGAGGGTCATAGTCTGCGCGCCACCCGGATACTGGCGGAGGAAAAGGCAGGTGCAGATATTGAGCAGGCAGCGCTGATACAATATTTAGAACAGGCTGATGGAAATGTAACCAAGGCGGCTGAACTTGCCGGTTACAGTCGAGCCCAGTTTTACAGGTTGCTCAAAAAGCATAACATCAAATTTAGGTAATAGGTCTTTTCTAACCGGTTTAATATAAATTGTAGCAGACAAAGAGACATTGTTAAATCACTTAAATTCAATGGCTTAATTCAGTCCAAATTTTAATCTTATATTAGCCTGTCTCATTTCAGGTAACAAATGCAAGTTTATCTTCTGGCCATCTGTGATGCTAAGTAATTGGTTGTCAAAGCATTAGAGATATAAGGGGCGAGTGGCACGATTGGTGCATTCTAATAAGGCGATGGCAAACAAAAAGCAACAAATGCAAAGGAGGACAAAATGGTTGCAAAAGGAACGGTAAGAGTAATCCAAGGTCTCTTGGTCGTAGGAGTAGTGGTGGTCGGCTGGTTGGTGATTCGAGTGAAAAGTATTGAACCAAAGGCATTAGGTCCAGGGGTTGGGTTCAAAAAATCACTGGAGACCTACCAGCAAAGGATGCGTGCGACCGAGCGGCTGTTTTTGTATAACCGGATGTAATTAAACAAAAGAGGCGGAAATGGCACACTTGTATCTGCGAAGAACATTGGAAGCGCTAATCGGCATAGGGTTACTTTTGACCGGGGGGTTTGTGACCCGGTTGCAAAATTTGGAGCAAAACCCATGGTGGTGTGCGGGCGCAAGCGCTGTTTGGAGAGCGGAGAGAGTCGAAATCGGACAGAAGCAGGCGATTCTTACTTGGATGAACGGGCATTGAGCAAGTTGGCAGGTCTCAAGAGGTGAATGGTTAAGTTAAATTTTGCCTGCGGAAAAACTAAAGTCTGAAATGCCTGCTGATTTGATAGAGTTGCGCTCAATCCCAATGCCGTTTTGATAAAAGAAAACCCTGAATCTTTAGTTGGAAGATAACCCCCGGGGTTACTCCCCCCTTGAATGTCTTTTTAGAGCCCGATCTGATAACAGTCGGTAAATCAGTAACTTAATCAGAAGCAAGAGCGCAGTTGACACGGTTGACAAAATGCCTATGCTGAACCAGTGGGAAATTTTATTTGTAATAAGAAGG
>CAZNRV010000046.1:0-4321 GCA_964575495.1 uncultured bacterium | reverse complement strand
GATGTATTAAATCTGCCGCCAATATTATTATTAGACAATTATATTGCCGAAGTGCAAAATGTGGTTACCATGTGCCGTCATCAGTCAGGCTGAACATATTTTTTGCTTGACAGGTGAACAATCGTTCACTATAATTGTTCCATGCCGAAGAAGAGTGAAATAAGAGAACGGGCAGAGCGCATTTTGCGGTTTTACCAGGGACACCGGCGGATGCCCACCTATTCGGAAATCGCTAACCTTTTTGGCTGGCGCTCCAAGAATGCGGTCTTCCGTCTGGTGGCAAAACTTGAGAAACTTGACCTGATTGCAAAGGACAGAAAAGGCAGACTTATCCCCAAGGCAATCACAAACCCGTTAAAACTTTTAGGCACGGTTGAGGCCGGGTTCCCTTCTCCGGCTGAGGAAGAACTATTGGATAAAATTTCCCTTGACCAGTGGCTGGTATCTAACCCCAACGCCACCTTTCTTTTAAAGGTGACCGGCGATTCAATGTCCGGTGCGGGCATTCTGCCTGGGGATATGGTCGTTGTTGACCGCGCGCTGGTGCCGAAAAATGGCGACATTGTCATTGCCGAGGTTGATGGTGAATGGACAATGAAGTTCTTTCAAAGGAAAGCGGCGGTGGTAATCTTAAGCCCGGCAAACCCGAAATACCAGTCGATCAAGCCAAAGAGTGAACTGAAAATCGGCGGGGTTGTAACTGCGGTCATCAGGAAATACCGATGAGCGACCAGCCAATTCTGGTGTTTGACTGGCACAATGCGATTATGCATACTGATGCCGACGCCTTCTTTGTTGCCTGCGAGCAGGCAACCAATCCCGGACTTTTGGGCAAGCCGGTGGTGGTTGGCAGGGAAAGGGGGATTGTTACCGCGGCAAGTTATGAGGCAAAGGCGAGAGGAATAAAAAGGGGGATGAGAATCTATGAGGTTCAAAGGCTCTGTCCTGAGATGATTGTCATCAACTCCGACTACGAGAAGTATAGCCTTTTTTCCCTGCGGATGATGGCAATCCTCAAGGGCGTTTCCCCCCTGGTTGAACAGTATTCAATTGACGAAGCGTTTGTTGACCTCACCGGTCTGCGCCGGCTTTATCACTGTTCTTACGAAGAGTTGGGTCTGCGGGTCAAACAGACGATCAAAGCCGAACTTGGTATCTCGGTTTCTGTTGTTGGCATCAGCCTGACCAAGGTCCTTGCCAAAATCGCATCCAGGCATAAAAAGCCTGATGGGCTGACCGTAATTCCGGGCCGGCAGGTTCACCACTATCTAAAAAATCTACCGGTTGAAGAGGTCTGGGGCATCGGGCATAACACCGCTGCCTGGTGTGCAAAACTTGGCATCAGAACCGCACTGGAATTTGCCCGCAAATCAGAGGAATTCATCCGTCGCCACTTCACCAAGCCCTATTACGAGATATGGCAGGAGTTGAACGGCAGACCGGTGTATTTAGTCTCTCCTGAGCCCAAAACCAGTTACAAATCAATCAGCAAGGTGCAGACCTTTTCGCCTACCGCTGACCGGCTGGCAATGTATGCCTATCTCAGCGCCAACCTTGAGGCAGCCTGTTTCAAGGCGCGGCGCTACCGGCTGGCACCGCAAAGGCTCATTTTGTTTTTGCGCTCTCAGGACTATCAGGAAAGGGCAGTGGAACTGAAACTTTCTGCTGCCTGTGCCTATCCGCTTCTGCTCAGCCGGTTTATTCAAGAGGGTTTTGAGCAGATTTTTCAGCCTGGTGTAATTTACCGCCAGACCGGGGTAATTCTCACCCATCTGGTCTCATTGCCGCAAAAGCAGTTTTCCCTTTTTGACGACCCGGTCAGACTGGAGAGGATGGAACGGCTTTATCAGGCGGTTGACCAACTGAAAACAAAATTAGGCAGCGAGGTGATTACCGATGGCTTGTCTTTGCAGACCCGGCCTCTGCCAGGAGAAAACCGCCTGAAAATCCCGTTCCTGAGGCTTAAACTGGGCTGAACCCTTTGCTTACTGGCTCAGGACATTGCCCGAATTGCGATTGTCATGCCTGGACCTGGGCCAGGCCGAGTTTGCCAGCCCGGAAGCGGTGCCATTAAAGGCAAAAAACCCGGTGCCGGAAGCAACATAAATTGTTCCATCACCTCCGATTGCCGGTGCCCCAACTGAAGTTACTACGGTTGTCCCGATTGGATAGTGCCATTTCAGGGAACCGTCAGCAGAACTGAATGCACCCTCAACACAGTAAATTGTGCCCTCCGAGTCAATGGCGAGGTCATAGGCATTCTGAACCAGGCTGGTGGTCTGCTTCTGCCAGCGCACCTGCCCAGCAGGAGAAACCGCATAGAGCCAGCCCGGGGCTAAACTGGTGGCACTGCCCAGATAGATGGTGCCATCGGTTCCAAGCACCGGTGTGCCGATATTGATACAGTCACTGTCCCCCAGGGTGCAGGTCCAGCGCAAACTGCCGTCAGCGCTGAACGCCAGGAGATTGCCGGCATCATTCTCACCGGTTCCAAAGATATAGACCGTTCCATCCGAGCCGATTGCCAATCGGTCATCTGTGTAAATCAACGGTGCCATATCAACCGACCATTTCCAGGTACCATCTGGGTTCAGGGCAATCAGGTCCCGGTCCGCACCGATATAGATGGTCCCATCTGCGCCCACTGCTGGAAAGGTAATACAGGAACCGCCACCAACATAAACCGCCCAGTCAAGCGTGCCCGAGGGAGAAAGGGCATAGAGCGATTCCGGGGCATAGACATAAATCCTGTTGTCAGCACCAAGCGCGGGTGTGCCGCAGATTGTGGGAAATGTGGTTTTAATCGGAAACCGCCAGTTGATGCTGCCAGCCGGGTTGATTGAGTAGAGGTAGCCGTCAGCCGCAAAAAGATAGATTGTGCCATCGGCAGCAATGACCGGTGCAATAAAGAGATTGGAGGGATGGTAGAAGATGGTATCAGGCAAACCCAGCCGCCATCTGACGGTTCCGTCCTGATTGAATGCGTAAAGGGTATCCTTTTCACTGAAGGCGTAGATGGTGCCATCCGGGTCAATTGCCGGTGCGGCAAGAAAGGCGGCGCTGGTGAATCGCCACCTGATTTCCGGTTCCTTGCCCTTGTCTCCGCAGGAGAGAAGGGTTGCAAACAGGGCGGCAAAACCGCTTACGACTTTAATATACTTCTGCATTTTTCCTCCTGTTGATATTCTTATAACCGGATTTTCCGAAAAGTCAATAGTATGCGGATGGGTTTGACTTTATCCCTGCCCTGCCTTGAGCAAATCCCGGATTTCGGCAAGCAGTTTTTCCTCGTTGGAAACTGCGGGCGGTGCTGGCGGCTGTTGTCCCTTTTTCCTGAGCATATTCACCGGCTTGACGATGGCGAAAAAGATGGCAAACGCAATCACAATAAAATCAAGCACCGTCTGGATAAACTTACCATAGCCTAACACCACCGCCGGCTTGTCGCCAACCGCACCCTTGAGCCTAATCGCAAGACCGGAAAAGTCCATCCCGCCCAGAATCAACCCGATTGGCGGCAGAATCACATCACCAACCAGCGAAGAGACAATCTTGCCGAATGCGGCACCGACAATAATGCCGACCGCCATATCAATCACATTGCCCCGCAGGGCAAACTCCTTGAACTCCTTGACCAGACCCATTCTGCCTCCTTTTTATTGAGTTATTTCACAGCCACATCCGATTATCACCTTAGAAAAGGCTTTGTCAAACCGCTCCCAGGGAAATAACCCAAGAATCAGCCAGTTCTTAGACTGAAATTGCTCGCTGTTTTTCCAATCCTGCCCGAACCAAAACTCCAACCGGATTAGGAAAAGGGCGGGTAAAGGGGTGATGCAAACTTAAAGGAATAGAACCTTGAAAATAGCCTGGGGGATAGTATGGGGGATTGGGTTTGAAATTTGGGAAATTTCGTATAATTCATTGAATTTCAATAAAATAGGGCATTATTTCCCGATTGCATTAAGTGTACTTTTATATACACTTAGACCTGACTCTCCCCGAAAAAATGACAAGGTTGAGGTAAAGGTTCAGGTTGAGGTTGAACTGGGTAATGACCAATGGAAAGAAGAAGGGATTAGGGGATGAAGGCATGAAGACCTCATCTCTCCATCACTCCATCACTTCGTATCTCCGAGGATTTAGAAATTGTTTGGGATTTAGATATTGGGATTTAGTATTTTTAATCTGATATGGTTCGTAGTTCTTGGTTCGTGGTTCTGAGAACTGGGAACTGCCCTGGCAGGTGCTGAAGGCACTACTTGAAACTAAGAACATAGAACTGCCCGAGTTGGTTCATAGTTCTTGGTTCTTGGTTTTT
>CAZNRV010000045.1:0-4555 GCA_964575495.1 uncultured bacterium | reverse complement strand
GTGTATCGTTATGAACGTTCCGGAGTTTTGCACGGAATGATGCGAGTGCGTGGTTTTACTCAGGATGATGCCCACATTTTCTGCACGAAGGAGCAGGTGGAGGAGGAGGCTTTTAGGGTAGTAGCGCTCGCACTCAAAATGCTGCGTGCCTTCGGATTCGATAAATTCAATGTGGCGCTTTCGGTGCGGGACCCGCGACATCCAGACAGGTATTTAGGCACCGATGAACAGTGGCAGGTAGCAGAGAGCTCTCTGGTCAATGCCTTGAACCGGCTCGGGCTTGATTTTTATCGGGCAGAAGGTGAGGCGGTCTTTTACGGACCAAAGATAGACATCAACCTTGCCGACTCTCTGGGAAGGGAGTTTCAGTGCTCAACCTGCCAGTTTGATTTCAATCTGGGCAACAAGCTGGATGTTTATTATATGGACAAAGCGGGTCAGCATCTGCCGGCTTATCTTGTGCATCGGACTGTCTTGGGTTCGATTGAGCGTTTTATGGGGATTTTAGTTGAGCATTACGGGGGTGCATTTCCTGTCTGGCTGGCTCCGGTGCAGGCAAAGGTTATGACCGTTACCGAAAAGGAAGTTGGGTATGCGCAGCAGGTGATTAACCTGTTGAAGGCTGCTGATGTCAGAGTTGAAATTGACATAAATAATGATAAAATATCATATAAAATCGGTGAAGCGGAACGGCAGAAGATTCCCTTTATGCTCGTTGTTGGTGCACGGGAGGCAGCATCAGGTACCGTTGCCCTGCGCCGAAGGGGCAAGGGAAATCTCGGAGCAGTTCCAGTTGAAAAGGTAATAGCACAAATAAAGGAGGAAGAAACTGGAAGAATACCGTGAGCATACAAAAACAGATAATAAAGACCGACCAAAGGCAAACGAGCAAATCAGGGTTCCTTATGTCCGGGTAATCGGGGCGGATAAAAGACCGATTGGGATTATGCCTACGCGCGAGGCGATTGCGCTGGCAAGAAGGCAGAACCTTGATTTGATTCTGGTAGCACCTAATGAGGAACCGCCAGTTACGAGGATTATGGACCTGGGTCGGTATCTTTATGAACTGAAGGCAAGACAACGGGAATCAAAGAAGAAGCAGCATCAGACCGAGGTTCGGCAGATAAGGTTGAAGATGAAGATTGACAAGCACGATTACGAACACAAGCTGAGGAAGATGCGCGAGTTCCTTGCAGGAAAGGACCGCATCCGACTGATTCTCTGGTTGCGCGGACGGGAGGTGCAGCACACCGACCTGGCTTACAAGCTCATTGAGCGAGTTCGCCACGACTTGGCTGATGTGGCCAGAGTTGACGGTCAGGTAAAGTTTCAGGATGAAGGCAGGAAGTCAATTCAGTTACTCTTGGTGCCAAAATGAAGATGAAAACAAAAATCAAGACAGTAAGTTCTTTGAAAAAGCGTATCAAGCGGAGCGCGACCGGCAAGTTCTTGCACCGGCGCGCCGGAACAAGCCATAACAACAGCGTCAAAGACAGCCGGAGGAAACGCTGGCTGCATCGGACCGCAGTCGCAGATAAAACTAAGGTCAAGGCGCTGAAGCGGCTGGTCCCTTACGCATAAAGGAGAAAGATGGCAAGGGTTAAAACCGGACCGGTTACGAAACAACGACACAAGAAGTGGCTCAAACAGGCAAAGGGTTACTGGGGTGGTAAATCCAGACTTTACAAATCGGCGCGGCTCCAGGTGATGCACGGGCTTTTGAGCGCATATCGAGACCGCAAGCAAAAGAAGCGAGTATTCCGGTCACTGATGATTACCAGGATTAATGCGGCGCTTGAGCCTCATGATTTGAGTTACAGCCGGTTCATCCACGGCCTGAAACTTGCCGGGGTGAGTCTGGACCGCAGTGTTCTATCCGAGGTGGCGATTCATTCACCTGAGGATTTTGCCCAGCTGGTTCAACTTGCAAAAAAGAGTCTGGCAGGTTAATCCGCACGAATTAAAATAACGCGGAATAGACTGAGTCGGGGCGATCGGATTTGAACCGACGACCCCCAGCACCCCAAGCTGGTGCGCTAAACCAACTGCGCTACGCCCCGTGGAATTATCCTAACCAAATCTTTTCGCGAAGTCAAGCAATATTTGAATTTTCTTGTTTCCCAAGTGTATATATAAATACACAATTTAATACGCTCGATTTTATGCTATCTTCTGTAATTGTGTAACTTAGCGAAAATTCAATTTTGATAATGGATAACCCCCAGGGTTATTTTGTATTATGATTTGAAATCAAATTGATTAAGGGTTTTAAATCTGATTCTTCGCTTTCGTGCCCGGTTATGTTTCGGACTTGCCAATGTATTAGGTTATGGCTGGGATTTAGTTTTTGTAAGTAAGGTTAGGGAATAAGCAGCAGTTATTCAAGCGGAACCGCCGAGACATAGGCAAGCTCAAGCCTGTAACTGGGCAAACGATAGACAAATTGAACCTGCCAGCCCGCAATCTCTTCAGGCTGGGGATTCGGGGCAAAGTAGCGCAAAATTATGCGGTTGTTGAGCGAGTCATAGCCGGCATAGGAGAAATGAAATTCAAGCGGTGATTTGACCGAGATGTGTGTGCGCACCAGCTGGCGCAATATCTGTTCGTTTGCCTCAATGTCCTGACAGAGTGCGGGCACATTTTTATACAGGTGATGCTCTTGGGGCAATGGGTAGTGATAGTCAGGGTAATAGCCGACTGTTACCGGTGTTGGAGATAACGACAAAAACCTCCTTATCTGAGAGCCGGGGAGGCAGTTGAGGCAGATGAGGCTTGAAGAAATGAATGCGAAATACAATGAACGCACCGGTAAAGTTTAGAACCGCTTTTACTGGTGTCAACATCGTTTGACCGAAATAAGATTAGTTCTATAATGAAATTGTGCTGAAAATCGGCATCTGCCGCGGGCTTCACACCTATCATCATTTTCCTTTATGGAAATGTTTTTTTCAGGAGTTGGGGTTTGAGGTTGTGCTTTCCCGCAGGACCGATAAGGAGATTGTTGCCAGAGGAGTGGAACTGGCACCAGCAGAGCTTTGCCTGCCGGTGAAGGTTTTTTTGGGTCAAATTGAGGATTTGCATGCCAGGGTGGATTTTATTTTTCTACCCAGGCTGGTTTGCCGGCGGTTGCAGGGTGATTTATATTTTGGTTGCCCTAAGGCGCTTGCCCTGCCTGATTTGGTGCGGGCGCTTTTCCCAGAGACAGACAGGTTTTTGGAGTTGGTTATTGACCACCGGCTGGGCAAGGATGAGGATGGTTTTGTCAGCTGCGCGGGCAGGCTGGAAATTAGAAATAGTTCTGCACGCCGGGCTTTTGAAAGGGCGTGTAAAGAGGAAAAAAGGGCAAGTGAAATCCTGAAGAATGGAGCGTTACCAGTAGACCTTTTTGAACAAAAGCCACTTGCAAGGCAGCTGGTGAGAAACCAAGAAAAGCCGCGCATCGGCGTCATCGGTCATCCATATCTGGTGTGTGATGAACATATCAGCCTGAACCTTTTGGAGGTTCTTGGTGAACTCGGGGTTGTGCCGGTGGTGCCATTTGTTACAAAAGAGGAGCTATTTTCTGAGGCGGGCAGAGAAAATGCGCTCAACTGGTTTTACGAACTGGAGGTGATTGCCGGGGCGCGAAAACTTTTGCAAAAAAAGGAGATTAAAGGGTTGTTGCTTGTTTTTAGTTTTGCCTGCGGCACAGCGCCGGTTGTAAATGAGATTATCCGCCGGGAGGTGGAAGGGAATTCAAGGCTACCAACCCTGACCTTGTTTTTTGATGAGCACAGTGGAGAGGTCGGGTTGAGAACCAGGCTGGAGTCTTTCGTTGATTTGGTGCAGGCAGGAGCGAGAAGAAAATGAGAGTTGCGTTTCCGTATATGGGTGATATTAGATTGATCTTGGAGCCAATCCTAAAGGAACTGGGTGCTGAGGTTATTGTGCCACCTGAGCCTAATCGGGAAACAGTAGCCTTAGGCGCGAAACTGGCACCAGAAACAATGTGCCTGCCGTTCAAGGTAACATTAGGCAACATTGTTCGGGCGCTGGAACTCGGGGCAGACACCCTAATTTATGTTAGCGGTTCCTGGTCCTGTCGGTTTGGATATTATGGCAGGGTACAGGCTGATATATTGCGGGGTTTGGGTTACAAATTTCAGATGCTTGAGTTACGGAGAGACCGGATAAATGAGATTGCCAGGCAGATTGTTAAATTGAGTGAAGGCAGGTTTTCACGGGCACTGGTGCGGGCAGCAAGGGCTTCCCGGTTGGGCTGGTTTAAGGCAGCTATTCTGGAAAAGGCTTATGAGTTTGCCCGGGCAACAATGCCTTTTGCTGAAAAACCGCATAATTGCCGGAGTCTACTTAAAAAAATTTTTTATGAGGTGGCAAAAACAGACAGTGTCCCAGAACTGATAAGGTTACGTCGGTCATTAAGTGAGATATTTGCGGACATCAAAAGAAACGGCAGAACTACCTGTCTGCGCATAAAACTTGTGGGCGAGAGTTACTGCACAATTGAACCCTTTGTCAATTTTGATATCATCAACCGGCTTGGTGAAATGGGTGT
>CAZNRV010000044.1:0-6829 GCA_964575495.1 uncultured bacterium | reverse complement strand
CGCTCGGTGCCGCGGTTGCCGGATTGAGTTTTCTCCTTCTGCTGTCCGGCTTCAGCAGAAAAGATTCCGCCTTATTAGAGCAAAATTCTAAATTGTCTAAAGCGGGAGTTTCTGTCTGTCTGTCTGTCTGTCTGTCTGTCTAAGCAACAATTGTGCCACAGGTAATTGGAGTTTAACGGCTAAAATAGCCTTTTGAATCATACTTCACCTGCCATTAATCATACCATAAATCCGCCTCCTGTCAAGCAGAAAATTGCACATATTACCCCTATTACATTTTCATCCGGTTTGAGAGTCAAAAATCGCATCCGTATAACTGCCGATTGACTTGCCTTATTTTTAACTGATAATTGTCAAATGCCGGCTGCCTTTCCTTTTCTTGGTGAGACCCTCGCCTTGCTCTGCGCCCTGTTCTGGGCTTTCGCGGTAATTCTCTTCAAAAAGAGCGGCGAAACCGCACACCCGCTCGGACTGAACCTGTTCAAAAACCTGCTCGCCCTTGTTCTTTTCATCCCCACCCTTCTTTTCTTTCACGAACCGCTCTTGCCCCGAATGCCTCTTTCCGATTTCGCCCGGTTTTTCTTAAGCGGCATCCTGGGAATGGCAATTGGCGACACCCTTTTCTTTATGAGTCTGAACCGGATCGGCGCGGGGCTTTCTGCGATTGTCGGCTATATGTATAGCCCATTAATCATCGCCCTCTCCCTTTTCTTTCTTAAGGAAAGCCTGACATTACTTCAGATTTCAGGAATAGCACTTATCCTTGCCGCTTTACTCTTAACCAGCCAGATAAAAGTGCCAGAAAAAATCAAGCGGAAAACACTTTTTATCGGCATTATCCTTGGTGTTCTTTCCAGTGCTGCAACCGCCGCCAGCATCGTCTTGATTAAACCACTGCTTGCGAAAACATCCCTGCTCTGGGCAACCGCATTCCGCCTCTTTGCCGGTTTAATCGGCGTCATTTTCTTCATCCTGTTCATACCCGAGCGCAGAAGGATTCTTGGCTCCACTTTCACAACCAAAGGTCTGGGTTACACCATCGGCGCAACAATTCTTGGCACCTATATCGCTTTGACCGTGTGGCTCGGCGGGATGAAGTTCACCCAGGCATCGGTGGCAGCGCCTTTGAACCAGTTGAGCAATATCTTCATCTTCATCCTTTCCGCGCTGCTCCTCAAGGAACCGATTAATTCAAGGCGCATAATGGCGATAATCATCGCCTTTACCGGTGCGCTCTTGGTCTTTATTGGCTTTCAAACCTTATTTTAAAATTAGCGGAAGTAGTAGCGGATGCCTAAACCACCATTAACTCCGAATTGGGTTTCCGGAATCAAATCAAGCAGTGGCACTAATTCAAAGAAACAGCCCAATGGCACTGGCTCAAAAAGATATTCAAGACCAACAGGCACCCTTACCCCGAGACGGACCTTTTCCTCATCTGATGCCAGCCTGACTCTTGCGCCAATGCCGTAATACAATGGCAGTTCTCCTGCCGGCACCGGCAGAAAATAGTGATGAAGGATATCACCGTGCAGATGAATGTAATTATAGTTGTTATGGCGATTAAGAAATGCCCAGCCTGCAGCAGCATCAACTGCTACTGCCCCACTCAGCCACAACTTTGCGCTTACTCCAGTAGGTTCACCAAGGATAATACCAAGACCCAAACCGCTGCCTTCAGCAAGCGCCTGTCCGCAAAATCCGAACAGGACTGTTAGGGTGCAGAATACAACCCCGGCGATTCTGCTGTTAGAGATACCCCTTTTATTTTTCATAAGATTTATCTTAAGCTTGCTTCGGTGCGGGTCAAGGATTTCGTTCAGTCAAGTTGGGGCTTGGTCTTGAAACCCCTGATGAGCGCAATTATTGCCTCAATCACCAGCCAGACCATCAAGGCAAAAACAATCCAGCCAACAGAAAAGAGCAGCCAGTTATGAGTCTGATAATACTGCTGGATGTTTTTCACCATTGCCCAGGAGGTCATTATCACCAAAAACAGCGTTGGAATCGCTGCCACCAATGGCTTTGCCTTTTTGAATGTCAGATAAAGGGTAACCACCACCAGTGCCAGACCGGCAAGCAGTTGATTGATTGTGCCGAAAAGCGGCCAGAGGGTTAACGCACCCTGACCACCCGGTTTGACCATTGCCAGACCAAATGCCGAACCAACCGCAATCAGAGTCGCAATATGCTTGCCAGTGATAAAATTCAAGTTTGCACTCCTGCCGAACTCCTGGACAATATAACGCTGGATTCTTGCTGCGGTGTCGATAGTCGTGCCGGCAAAGGAGACGATAAAAACACCCATTATCGTCATCATCAGTTCGCGGACATATCTGCCATTACCAAAGATATAGCCCATCATATTGGAGGCGCCGGTAACAAATGCCTTGAGATTTGCCGCCATCCCGCTTGCTGAAGACCAGTCCGAATAATGTTGTGCCCATGCAGCCATTCCTGCTCCCAAACCTTTACCAATAGCACCAAAACCGGCACCAACCGCAAGCAAAACCAGGGCAGCAAGAATTCCTTCGGCAATCATTCCACCATAACCGACCAATCGGGCATCACTCTCCTTATTTACCTGCTTGGATGCGGTGCCTGATGCAACCAGGGAGTGGAAGCCGGATATTGCGCCGCAGGCAATGGTAACAAACAGAAAGGGCCAGATGGGTGGAGCACCTCTTGCCGAGAGATTAAACGCCGGGGCAACAAAACCGAGATGACCCGGGTCACGGACAAATGCCCCTACCGCACCGGCAAAGATTAAAAGCCCGGCAACAATCAACTCGTGGGAATTAATGTAGTCCCTCGGCTGGAGCAAAGTCTCAACCGGTAGGATTGAGGCAACATAGGCATAAACCATCAGAATCACAATCCAGATGACAACCGCATTGTTGCCCGGGATATTCAAAGGAATCAAAACACCCAAAGCTACTGTTGCATACATCGCCAGAAGCGCAATCCATGACCATAATTCAAGGTCTTTACCTTTCTTGAAAACCATATAGGACAAAGTCATTGCTATCGGTATCTCCATCCAGATGGGAAAGACAGAACTGGGATACATCTTGAATAGAACCCCCATAATCATCGCGAAGATGGCAATCACTACCCAGACTTCAAGAAATATTATCGCCATAAAAAGATATTTTGCCCGGCTGCCAATGACCCTGGTAGTAATTTCACCGATTGACACACCCTTGTTTCTTAACGAAATTACCAGTGAAGACATATCGTGGACCCCACCAAAAAAGACCGTGCCCAGGGTTATCCAGAGCAGAGCTGGCACCCAGCCCCAGATAACACCAATCGCCGGTCCAACAATCGGTCCAAGACCGGCAATTGAGGTAAAGTTATGCCCCCAGACAACCCAGCGATTGCTTGGCACATAATCACGGTCATCCCTGAGGGCGTGTGCCGGTGTCTGCCTTGAATCATCAAGTCGGAAAACCCGCCGGGAAAGAAACCCGCCGTAAATCCGATACATCAGCAAAAACCAAACAACAGTCAAGACAAATATTACAAATGCCATTGACTATCCTCCTTGCTGTGAATAAAATCACGAATTTTAAAATACCGAAACTCACCTTCTTGTCAACTGCAGGGCTGCTGTTAATCTTAGAACTAACTACTCTTTATCTAAAATCTGGAAAACCGAGTCCAAAACTGTGCCATCAACCCATTTGACCACAGCGACAACTTTGCTTGAGCGAGAAGGCTTTTTCGGTTTGCCACAGAGGCGCTCCAACTCCGCCTTCATCTGGTCCAGACTCTTTAAAGGTAAATCCTTGCCCTTGACCGCACCAAGCAAATCCTCTCTTCTGGGATTAATGGCAATTCCCAGTTCTGTCACCACCACATCAATCATCTCACCAGGTCCGCAAAGGGTTGCAACCTCATCAACAATCACAGGGATGCGGTCACGCACCGCGGGCATCGCTAAAATCACACATCGGGCATAAAGGCAGTTCTGCCAGCCACCAATTCCATGCAAAAGCCTGCCATCCGAATGGGTGACAACATTGGCATTGAAGTTCAAATCCACCTCGGTTGCACCCAACACCACCACATCCATCAGGTTAATAAAGTTGCCTTTGGAATGGTGATTGTAACTGATTAAGGGACTGGTGCCGATGTGATTTCTGTTAACTCCGATTGAACGCACCGCCTCGAGGTCAAACGCCTGACCATCAACTATCGCATCGGTCAAGCCCTGCTCAAGCATCTGGACTAAATACCTGGTTGTTCCGCCGTGAACCCAGCCCGCCTTGACATTAGCCTCCCTCATCATCTCGGCAAGATAAACCGCAAACGCCAGCGGGATTCCGCCCGCACCGGCCTGAAAACTGAAGCCCGGGCGCATAATCCCGGCATCCCGAATAAAACGGGCAACCAGTTCTGCGATATATAACCGGTCCGGTGAACGGGTGATTTCGGTTGTGCCCGAGACAATCCGCTTCGGGTCACCGATTGACTGCTGAACCACGACATAGTCAACGAACCGACCAGAAATCTCGGTCGGGATACAGGGAAAAGGCACCAGATTATTGGTAACGATGATGGTCTTATCCGCATACATCGCATCGGCCAGCGCATAACCCAATACCCCGCAGGCAGCCTCGCCTTGAACCGCATTGGCATTGCCAAAACAGTCCGCACTCGGTGCGGCAAGAACGGCAATGTCAATATGGACCTCGCCATCCTGAATCGCCTGCGCCCTGCCACCATGCGAACGCAGCACCCCGAGCCCGCGCATTTTGCCCGCGGTGCAATAGTCACCCAAAGGTCCGTTCAAACTACCCTCAATATGATGAATCACTCCGCTGTCAAGATGTTTAATCAGCAGTGCATGGCAGGGAAAGGCAGCCGAAGGAAACCAGACCAGGTCCTTTAAGCCCATCTCGGCGCAGGTGTCAAAAAGTTGCCGTGCCAGGGTATCACCGTCACGGAAATGGTGATGGGTGGAAATGGTCATTCCGTCCCTGATACCGCATTTTTCTAAGGCGGTGCGTAAATCCTTAACCACCTTGTTGCCATCCTCAGGATAATCAAGCGCGGTGGGAATTCTGGGCGATGCGGTCCTGCCTGAAGGTCGAAACCGGTCAACCCCGGGGAAGGGCACTGCCGGCTTGCCGTTCACCTCAGTTGGCACCAGCCGGCCTAAGGCGTTTGCGACCAGATTCATTTCTCCTCCTGGTCCCAGTCCGGCTTAAGTTTACCCAGGGCGACCGCCAGTTCCAAGGTCCTTTGTGCCCTCCTTACCACGGGCGGGTCAATCATCTTGGAACCGATAACCGTCACACTTTTACCCTGCGCCTTTGCCCGCTGGTCTGCCCGCACAATCTCCTTTGCCCGCTGGATCTCCTCATCATTCGGTGTGAACACTTCATTAATCACCTTTACCTGGCGGGGATGGATGCAGCCCTTGCCTTCAAAACCCAGCGCCTTTGCCATCAGGCAACTCTCCTTCAGACCATCCAGGTCTAAAACATCCGCATAGACCGTGTCAATCGGCTGAATACCGGCTGCCCTTGCCGCATTGACGATAACAGACCGCAACCACAGGCTTTCCCAGCCCTCTCTCGTCTTCTGCGCACCGATGTCGGCGATATAATCCTCCAGGCCATAGGTCAGTGCCACAATCCGCTCTGATGCCCGGGCAATCTTATGCGCCTTAAAAGCCCCGATAGCGGTCTCAATTATCGGCATCAGATAAACCTCTCTTTTCTCCCTGGATTTTTTGATTACATTATCAATCTCCTTATCCAGTTCCTCAATCTGGTCTTCATCCTCACACTTGGGTACAAGTAGCATCTGGACACCAGCGCGCACTAATATCTCAACTTCATCCAGACCGCGGGGCAAGGGATTGACCCGCACCATCCGCTCACATTCACCAAAATCAACCGCAATCAGGGCGTTACGGACCAAAATTAAAGCCCCATCCTTCTCCTCAGGTGGCACCGAGTCCTCAAGGTCAAGGATAATTCCATCCGGCTGATGAATCCGGGCATTCAGCAGGAACTTCGGCTCATTCCCGGCCAGATAAAGCCTTGAACGGCGCCACCTTTCCCTGCGGCTGGGTTTGCCAAACGACGGGCCTGGCTCGGGCAGCCATTCCGGCAACTCACCTAACGCCCTTTTCACCGCGGTTTCCAGCCTTGCCATAATCACAAACGGCACCGCACCCGAATCCTCCACTTCAACCCGGGCATTATTAATCCCGAAATGTTTCATACCGGAAAGAATCAACTCCCGGATTGACTCACCGTAAATAAAATCAACCCGGCTCTTGAGCGCCAGTTCAATTCCACCTGCATCCTTAATCTCAACCGCAATCCAGACATCAGAACGGACATCCTCACCCTTGCGTCCTGCCGTGCCGGTCCTGCTCATTTTACCCCTCTGCTTTCCTTTAGCCTCTTGCGGGTAAACTCCAGAAGTCCACCCGCCTCAACAATACCCAGAATCTCCGGTGGTGGTTTGGGAAAGATAAACTCCTGCTCACCAATCTTCACCTTACCTTCACTTGCCTTCAGTTCCACCGCCATCCCGGGTTGATAATAATCAACTGCTGCTGGTGCCTCAATCAACAAAAGCCCCTGATTTATTCCTGCCCGGTAGAAAATCCGGGCAAAACTCTTGGCAATCACCGCTGCCACGCCGACCGCCTTCAAACCGACCACCGGCTGCTCCCTTGAAGAACCACAACCAAAATTCTTTCCCGCAATTATGATATCACCGGGCTGGACGCCCCTGGCAAACTCCGGGTCAAGGTCCTCCAACAGATGGGGTTTAATCTCCTCGGGCTTGGAACAGGTATAGG
>CAZNRV010000043.1:0-1548 GCA_964575495.1 uncultured bacterium | reverse complement strand
CTATAAATCGCTTGAACTCCTGAGGCTGTTTAAGAAAAACGGCTGGAATGTGACGGTGGTGATGACTGGCGCGGCGACCCAACTAGTGGCGGTTGAGTCTTTTCGAGCTTTGAGTGGCAGACCAGTGGCGGTTGACCTTTTTCCTAAAGAACGGGTTAGTTCAGGTGCGGTTGAACACATTGAGCTTGCTACCCGTCCGAATTTGTTTGTGATTGCGCCAGCAACCGCCAATATTCTGGGCAAGCTTAGCGCTGGTATTGCGGATGATTTGCTTTCCACTGTGCTGCTTGCAGTTCCTGAGGAGAAGGTCCGTGCGGGCAGGGTGCTGTTTGCGCCGGCAATGAACAGTAATATGTGGCACAATCCGATTGTCCAGTCCAATATCACCCGTCTTAAAGAGTTGGGTTACCGGTTTATTGAGCCGCAAGCCGGAGCGCTCGTATGCGGTGAAACCGGGGTCGGGAGAATGGCGTTGCCAGATGTAATTCTTTATCACTGTTATGCTGCACTGAAAGAACTGCCAGACTTAAAAGGGACTGCGGTGTTAGTTGCTCTGGGCAGGACCGAGGAGCCGATTGACCCGGTGCGGGTGATTACCAACCGTTCCAGTGGAATTATGGGGATTGAATTAGCCCGTGCCTTTACTGCTGCTGGTGCCAGCACAAAGGTAATTGCGGGTACGGTTTCCGTGCCCTTACCGGAAAATGCGATTAGAGTTCGAACGACCGCAGAGATGGCAAAGGCGGTATTAAACTCAGTTCTCGGCGCGAAGGTCCTCGTGATGTGTGCGGCAGTGGCTGACTATCAACCTGCCGGGTTGGGAAAAACAAAGTTTCATCAGGAACAGGTTACCTTGACCTTAAAACGCACTACCGACATTCTTGCCCGGGTGGCGACAATGCCTGAGCGCCCTGTCCTGATTGGTTTCTCACAGGATGATTCTATTGAGCGGGCGAGGATGAAACTGCGGACCAAATCACTTGACCTGATAATTGCCAATCCGTTTCAAACTGCTGGCTCAGAGGAAATCAAACCGACATTAATCTATCGGTCAGGGAAAACCAGGCACTTTCCTATGATGTCTAAAACCGATTTTGCCTTTGAACTCACAAGAGTTGTGGCGGCAATGTTAAAGAAAAAAGGGAACTGAGTAATGCTAACTCAAGAGAGTTCAAGAACGCCGGAACTGAAGCCCCCGCAGGTTCCTGAGGCAGAAGCTGCGGTTTTGGGTGCGATTCTCTTGGACCCTGAAGCCCTGCCCCGGGTTATGCCCCTTTTAAAGCCTGAGCATTTCTACATTCCCGCACACCGTCGTATCTATGAAGCGATGCTTACCCTTTTTGACAAAAAGATGCCGTACGACATCGTGACAGTCACTGCGGAATTGCGCCGGACGAAGGAGCTGGAAACGGTTGGGGGCCAGCCGTTTTTGTCCGGACTTCAGGACACGGTTCTGACTTCAGCGAACTGTGAAGAACACGCCCGTCTGATTCTCGAAAAGGCGATTCAGCGCCAGTTGATTCAGACCGCAACCGAGATAGTTAAGGC
>CAZNRV010000042.1:0-5936 GCA_964575495.1 uncultured bacterium | reverse complement strand
GCGCAATTCAATTCCCCGCTTTGAGTTTGCGCAGAATTCCAAAAGGTCCCTTACCTCCTCTCTTGCCGGACCAAAACCCAACTCCTCTTCAATCTTTTTTAATGCTGCGGTCAAGGTTAAGTTAGAACGGTAGATGAGCCTGAAGGCTTCGCTGAGAGCGACGATTTTTTCTTTTCCGAAATCAGCCCTCTTCATGCCGGTCAGATTAATACCGCGCACCCGGCAGGGGTTGCCTGCTGCGAGCATAAAAGGCGGAATGTCCTTATTCACATAAGAATGGGCACCAATGAACGCCAAGGTGCCGATGCGGCAGAACTGATGCACACCAACCAAACCACCGATGTTGGCACCATCACCAACTTCACTGTGACCGCCCAACTGAACACCATTGGTCAATATGCAGCCGTTGCCAATCCGGCAGTTGTGCGCAATGTGGACATAACTCATTATGTAGTTTGAGTCACCGATAATCGTGAACTGACCAGAACCGGTGGCGCGATGAACTGTAACAAACTCAAAAAAAACATTGTTGGCACCGATAAAAACTCCGCTATCCTCCCCCTGATATTTCCGGTCCATTGGTTCGGTGCCGATAATTACACCGGTTCCAAATTGGCAAAAGGCACCTACCCGAACCCGACCGTTAATCCGGCAGAAGGGACCAATCTTGCAACCCTCTCCTAACACAACCTCCTCATCAATCAACGCGCTGGGATGAATTATCGCACCACCCCGGTCACTATCGCCTCGCATGCCAGTTCCTCTTCAACAAAAACCCTGCCGGAAAATTTATAAAACCCGGCTTTGGCTGATATGATACTTGCTATGATTCGCAGTTGCTCCCCTGGTCTGACAATCCGGTAGAAACGCACCTTTTCAATCCCGGCAAAAAGTGGTGTCTTGCTTCTTTTGGTCTGGTCTTGAATAAGGGCTAAAATTATGCCAGTCTGGGCAATCGCCTCAACCATCAAGACACCGGGCAGAATTGGATTACCTGGAAAATGCCCGGCAAAATAAAACTCATCCGGTCTCACTAACCGGTAGGTCTCAATCTCATTCTCCTCAACCCTCTTTACCTCATCAATGAAAAGAAAAGGCTCCCGATGGGGTAAAAGAGCTTTTATTTCAATATTACCACTCATCAAGCCTCCAGTTCAGTGATTTTTCTTACCAATGCAAGGTTCAACCTGTGTCCAGGGTTAAAGGCAAAAATCTCTGCCATGAGCGGGCGCCCTAAAAGTGCCAGGTCACCTAATAAATCCAAGGTCTTGTGTCGGCAGAACTCGTTCTTGAACCGCAATCTTTTAGGGAAAACCCAGGCGCCCTCCCTCTTGAGCCTGTAACCGAGGCGCTTTTCAAGTAGAGACACGAGATCTTGTGTCTCTCCATCGGTACTGCGTCGATAACGACCAAATGTCCGCGCTGGCGCTAACTCCTTTACAAACAAGTTTCTTGTCATCACCGCAGAAAAAAACTGCCTGCCAACAAACGGGTAATCAATTAGGCAGTTTATCCGCAGCCTTGATGCCGGGAATGCCACAATAAACCGTTTACCACTTCTGACCTTCACCGGCGCCCGTAGCGACACAAAATCCTGTGTCTCTACATCGGTATTGGACAAACCTGCCCGACAAAATGCCCGCACAAACTCCAGCGCGCTCCCATCGCCAAACGGCAAATATTGGGAATCGGAGAATTGGCAAATCCCCAATGACCAATTATGTATCTCAACCATTAAATCCCAGAGCCCGAGCCCATAACAGGCGGCAAGAAAGTGTTCAACCATCATCACCCCCTGTTCAGAAGATGGAAGACCGAGGACAGAGGACCGAAGACCGGGGAGAGATTGAGATTTAGGATTTAGGATTTTGGATTTAGGATTTGTCATCACCCTTCTCTTATGTAGTTTTAAACAGGTGCAATTTCCCGAAATCTTGGCATTGTCCACATTTGCCTTGATGCTATTGTTGAATATAATACCCGCGCCTGGATATCCTGGACTGACCTCCATTCTCACCTTTTTTCCATTCAACCCCCATCCAGAAATCAATACCCGTTGTTCAGAAGATCGAAGACCGAGGACAGAAGGATCCCCGCTTTCGCAGGGAAGACCGGGGAGGGATTGAGATTTAGGATTTGTCATATGACGTAGCGTCACCTTTCCCCCTCACCCCCAAAACGGTGCCAGAGCCTTGCCCAGAACCTCTCCATCTGTTTTAATGGACGGGCAGGAATACCCCAGTAATGGCTGTTCGGTGGAATTGAGCGGAAAACCGCCGATTTGGCATAAATCACACTACCCGCACCAATCGCAATATGATCCTTGACACCTGTCTGACCCGCAAGAATAACCCGGTCACCAAGTTGCGCGCTGCCAGCAATCCCGCACTGGGCGGTAATGATACAGTTTTCGCCAATCACGACATTGTGTGCGATATGCACGAGCGCATCAACCTTTGTGCCTTTCCCGATTCTGGTCTTTCTGCCCGCTTTTGCCCGGGCAATATTCACTAAGGGTCCGAGTTCAACATCATCTTCAATCACCACCAGCCCGGTATGCTCAATCCGCTGGTATTTACTCTGTTTTTCCTCATAACCGAACCCCTCCCACCCGATTACTGTCCCTGGTCCGATTCGCACTCTTGAACCGATAATCGTCCTGCCCAAGATAACGACATTAGGACCGATATAACTGTCATGGCCAATCTCTACCTCCGGTCCAATATAAACAAAAGGACCGAGTATAACCGCATCTGCAATCTTTGCTCCGGACGCAACCCAGACCGGCTGTTGCCAGTTCACCTATCGTTCGATTGACGAGTAAAGCACCTGCACCACACCGGCAACCTTTTCGCGCAGAACCTCGCTCCTTTCCGCCTCGCCATCCTCCGATTTCAAGGGCGTGCCGGTGCGCGCATCAAGGATTGATAGAGTAAACTGGATGCGGCGGTCCCTTTTTGTGCATTGACCATAGATACAATAGTCAGCATCTAACGACCGGGCGATATCGAGCCCCTTCTGCTCTTCGATCTGCTGATCGGCATAACCACGGGTCTGTACCACCTGATCCACCTTTTTATCAGAAATGACCTCTACCTGCGCCTTAGACCCGATCAACGCATTGACAAAGTTCCGAATCTGGCTCCCGACCCGATCCCGCTGTGCCTCGTCATTCGCATCAAATATCGGTGCAATCACGAAGACCAGTTTTACCGTTGCCGGCGCCGGCACAGGTGCGTAGAGTCGGCTTAATTCCTCTAATACCATTTCGGTCAAATCCAGCCCGATTTCGCTATAAACAATCCCGGATTTGGTTGCATCAATAACAAGCGAAAACCCTTCTTCCTGTGCCACCTTGCTCACCGCTGAGTCAATCCGCGCGACAATCGGCGCAATCAGTTCATTGTTCTTCTGCTCAATCTTTCCGCCTTTGCCATAGACCTCATTCAGATAGCTGTCATAGCGCCGCTTTCGGCTTTCAACCTCAGCCAGTTTTGACCTCTTACCCTCTTCGGAAAGGCTCAACTGCTGGGATTCGTACTCATCTTTTGCCCGCTCATACTCCGCCTTCAGAGATTCCGCCTTCGCCTCGTACTTGACAATCTCGGCATCCAGCTCCTTTTTTGCCTCAATTGCCCCCTGGTAACGGGCAATTATCCGTTCAGAGTTAATATATCCTACCTTATATTCTCGAGCAAAACCAGCAATGAAACAAATCCCCAGTTGTCCGACAACCAATAACAGCTGAACCATTGAGCGTTTGCTATTTACAAACATATCTCCTCCATAAAATTTGCCCTCTGACAGCTCCCAATTAACTTATCTCCCGCCAGCTCAATTTTCATTTCGGCCATTCTGCCTGGCTGATATTCCTTACCGCGCAAATCCGGACACGAAAGCCGCAGATAATTATCGGTCAATGCCTTAAGATTGGGTTCAACAATCACCTGCCTCACATCACCTACAAACCGCCGGGCAAATTCCAGTCGCTTTTTTTGCGACAACTGACGCAAGATACCCACACGTTCGGTCTTTTCCCCTTGAGGGATTGGGTCACCAAATTGGGCTGCTGGTGTTCCCAGACGAAGCGAATAAGGAAAAACATGAAAATAACTTAGCGTTGAGCTACTCAGATAAATCATTGTCCGCTTAAAGGACTCATCATCCTCACCAGGGAAGCCGACAATCACATCCGCGCCAATGCAAACATCGGGTCTACTCATTAGAATTTGACTTATTAAATGGTCATATTTTTTAACGGTATAACGCCTGCCCATTAGAGCGAGAATGCGGTCGTCGCCACTCTGCAACGGAATGTGAAAATGTGCGCACACCTTCGAGTCTGCAATCATCTCTAACAACCGTTCAGTAAATAAATCAGGTTCTAAGGAACTGAGACGAATGCGGAAGTCGCCCGGTTTTTTCAGAAGCGCATTTAACAGACCGGCAAGGTCCATACCGTTATGTTCGTATCTTCCAAGGTTCAGACCGGTGAGGACAATCTCCTGAAAACCAGCACAGACCAGGCTTTGAAACTGCTCAACCACTTGAGGCGCGGGCAAGGAAACCGGCTTGCCCCTTAAATAGGACACCAGACAGTAGCCGCAGTGTCGGTCACAGCCGTCCTGAACCTTTAAGAGCGCCCGGCTGCGCACTGGCGTGGGAATTTGCCCGGCAATTAATCGCTGTTTCTTTAGATTTGTCCAGACTTCATTAACGCCGGCAATCCGCTTTAACCGCTCTGGCGCCTTTTCTGCAAAACAGCCTAAAACCACCACCCAAGGCTTAGGTTGTAGCCGGCAAGCCCGGCGAATCTCCGCAAGCGAACTCCGCTCAGCCTGACGGGTAACCGCACAGGTGTTGATGTAAATCCGGCTGACAGTTGATAAATCTAAAAGTCGGCCATTGAGTCGATAAGGGCTGACCGCTATACCGGCGCGGATGAGCCGCCCGCGCAATGAGTCACTCTCAGCTTGATTCAAACGGCAACCAACCGTAATAACCGCGGCGGTGTCATACCGCTTTCCGCCTTCGCAATGCCGCATTTATATGATTAGATATCTTTGAAGTCCCGCAGATGGTCTTCTAAGGTGAACTTATCAGGGGGGCGTTCTTCAGGAATTTCTTCTTCAGTTTTTTGTTCCCGCTCGTGCTGCGGATGCAGCGCCCTTTCGCTTAATGTCACCCGGCGGTTGTCAAGGTCTATCCTGAGAACCTTCAGTTCCAGTTCGTCGCCAATCTGATAGTTCTCCTTGAGCCTTTTGCCCGCCTTGAGCAATTGACTCGAAGGCACAAAACCCTCAATTCCGTAATTGAGCGCCACCACCAGTCCGGGCTTGGGAATGTCAATAATGCGCGCCTTAATAACATCGCCCGTCTTCAGTTCCTGGCTCAATTTGTAGAACGGGTCTTCCTGGGTCTGTTTGAGCCCTAAGGAGATGCGCCGGTTTTCCTTATCAATCTCTAATATAATTGTCTCCACAAGCTGACCCTTTCTTAACTCGTCCCGCGCATGCTTGACCCTTTTTGTCCAAGAGATGTCTGCGTTATGGATTAAGCCTTCCATCCCTTCCGCTATTTCCACAAATGCCCCAAACTCCTTTAATGATTTTACCCTGCCGGTTACTCGCTGCCCCACAGAATATCGCTCATCAATCAACGACCAGGGGTCGGGCATTGTCTGTTTGAGACCCAAGGAAATCCGCCGGTTCTCCTTATCAATGTTCAAAACCACCGCCTCAATTTCCTGGTCAACCGAAAGAATCTGCGCTGGATGGTGTATCGATTTCGTCCAGGACATCTCCGAGATATGAATCAAGCCTTCAATGCCCTTTTCCAGTTCAACAAATGCACCATACTCGGCAAGCGTCGTCACCCTCCCCCTGACGCGTGAGCCGATGGGATACTTCTCCTCAACCTTTTCCCAAGGATGAGAC
>CAZNRV010000041.1:0-4122 GCA_964575495.1 uncultured bacterium | reverse complement strand
GTTTTCTGTGTCCGGGTTTTTCGGGCTGGTGAAAATCTGACCTGTAGTGCCGAACTCTATCAGTCTTCCCAAGAGCATAAAGCCGGCAAAATCAGAGACGCGGGCCGCCTGTTGCATATTGTGGGTAACGATGATAATGGTGTATTTTTCCTTCAGTTGCCGGAGCAGGTCTTCAATATGCAGGGTGGCGATCGGGTCAAGGGCAGAGCAGGGTTCATCTAAGAGCAAGACCTCGGGCTCAATCGCCAACATCCGGGCAATGCAGAGGCGCTGACGCTGTTCATCAGTTAGGGTGAGGGCGTTTTTGCTCAGGCGGTCTTTGAGTTCATCCCACATTCCCACTGCCCGCAGACTGCGTTCAACAATCTGCTCAAGTTGGCTACGTTTGTTTACACCATGGATGCGGGGTCCATAGGCGATGTTATCAAAGATGGGGATGGGAAAGGCGTTGGGACGCTGGAAGACCATGCCGACCCGCTTGCGGAGATTAAGGACATTCAGCCGGTAGATGTTGGTGTTGTCAAGTAAAATCTCTCCCTTGATGCGCGCACCTTCAATCAGTTCATTCATCCGGTTGAAACTGCGGAGCAGGGTGGATTTGCCGCAGCCCGAGGGCCCGATTATAGCGGTAATCGCACAGGCGGGGAAGTCAATACTGACATCAATCACCGCCTGAAAACTGCCGTAGAATACGCTCAGGTTCCGGGTTGCCAACTTAATCGGGCAATCAGCCGATTCTGCCTGAGACATAGTCGTCGGTCCGTTTATCTTTTGGTGCGGTGAAAATCTGGGTGGTTGGTCCCAGTTCGACCAGTTCGCCATCAAAAAAGAAGGCGGTGCGGTCCGAGATGCGGGCTGCCTGTTTGACATTGTTGGTAACCAGAATAAAGGTGTAGCATTTTTTGAGTTCACGCATTGCCTGTTCGATCTGGGCGGTGGAGATCGGGTCAAGTCCTGAGCAGGGTTCATCCATCATTACCACCTCGGGGTCAACTGCGAGGGTGCGGGCAATACAGAGCCGTTGCTGCTGGCCACCAGAAAGGCGCAGGGCAGATGTGAAGAGCCGGTCTTTAACCTCATCCCAGAGGAAGGCAGCGCGAAGGCTCTGTTCAACAATTTCAGAAAGGTTGCGGAGTTTATGAAAGCCCTTGAGACGAGGTCCATATGCAACGTTGTCAAAGATTGTTCCGGGCAGAGGCACAGGTGTGGCAAAGATTAACCCCACTTTCCGACGCAGGGTATCGATGTTCCATTGACCGACATCCCTGCCATCAAATAAAAGGTTGCCGGTGCGAACAAAGCCAGGTTGATTTTCAATCAGCCGGTTAATCGCCCTTAAAAAGGTGGTTTTACCCGAGTGGGCAGGACCGATGATAGCGAGGATTTCCTGTTCAAAGACAATGAGGTTGATGTTCTTAAGTACGGGTTTACTGTCAACCGTTACATTGAGGTTCCGGGCGATTATTTTCTCTTCCATTTATCGCAATCTCCGCGTAAGACGGAACATCAGGATATAGGCAAGGGCATTGATGAAAAGGATTGAGAGGATTAGGAGAAAAGCGGTTCCATAGGCGCGTTCCATTGAGATACCTTCCCGGGCGAGAATATAGAAGTGAACCGCCATCGTCCGTGCCGGGTCAAGAACGGTTTTGGGGATGCGGAGGGATGAACCGGCGGTGAAGATAACCGCCGCGGTTTCGGCGACACTTCTGCCCAGACCCAGAATGACACCGGTAAGAATTCCGGGCAGGGCATTGGGCAACACAACTCGGGTGATGGTCTGGGATTTGGTTCCACCCAGGGAATAACTAACCTCACGCAGTTGATAGGGAATGGCACGAATTGCCTCTTCACTGGTGCGAATGACGGTCGGGAGGATCATCACCGCCAGGGTGAGACTGCCAGCAAGGATTGACCAGCCCATTTTCAGACGGATGACAAAAAGGATGAAACCGAAGAGTCCGAAGATGATTGAGGGGACGCCGGCAAGGGCATCGGCACCAAACCGGATTATCCTGGTGAGTAAAGACTCGCGGGTATATTCGGTTAGATAAACTGCGGTGCCCACGCCCAGGGGTGTGGCAACAAGGATAGCGAGGATGGCAATATACAAGGTGGCGATAATCGTCGGCAGGATGCCGCCTTCTTTGCCCATCCTTTCCGGCAGGGAAAAGAGGAACTCGGGTGTGATAACCCGGGCGCCCTTGGCTGTGATGTAGCCGAGGATAAAGAAGAGAATGGACAGGGTAAAAAGGGTGAGCAGGGCTAAGATGAGCCAGGTCAGACGCTGGGTGATAAGCGGACGGAAAATCATCTTTTCTCCCGCATAGTCAAAAGGGCAATGGTGTTCAAGATTGCGATGATGATGAAGAGGACAACACCGGTGGCAAAGAGGGCACGCTGATGGTCTCCTGCGGCATACCCCATTTCCAGGGCGATATTGGAGGTTAATGTTCGAACCGGTGCCAGTGGTGAAGCCGAGATTAAAAGGGCGTTGCCGGCAACCATAATTACTGCCATCGTCTCACCAATGGCTCTGCCCATTGCCAAAATCAGACTGGCGATAATTCCGCTTCTGGCTGCGGGAAAAAGCAGTCGGTAAAGGGTTTGCCAGCGGGTGGCGCCAAGCGCAAGCGAGCCCTCTTTATAGGTGAGCGGAACCGCATTCAGGGCATCAAGGGAGATGGCGATAACCGTGGGCAGAATCATAATTCCTAAGATGATGCTGGCAGCAAGAATTGAAAAGCCCGGACCACCAAGGGTGTTTCTAATCCAGGGGACAAGGACGACAACGCCGATAAACCCGTAAACGACCGAAGGGATACCGGCAAGCAGTTCAATCAGTGGTTTTAGGATGCGGACAGCCCAGCGGGGGGCAAATTCTGCCAAAAACATTGTGCAGGCAAGCCCTAATGAGCCCCCGAGAATAAGGGATAGGAGGGTAACCTGAAGTGAGCCGATAATCATCGGCAGGATGCCAAAACTGCCTCGGGTTGGTGCCCAGCGGGTTGAAGCAATAAACTCCTTGACCCCGGATTTGACAATCAGGGGCAAACCTTCCGCAAATATAAAAACGGCAATGAGCAATAGTGAGCCCAATGCAGAAAGGGCGATGAGCAGCAGACTCTTTTCAATAAATTTTTCCTTCATGTCAGTTTACCGGAATGAGTCCTTCTTCAGCAAGGGCGTTCTGCCCCTCAGGACCAAGGGCAAAATCAATAAATGAGCGAGCAAGTGGGCTCAGGTCTCCGCAGGTAATAAAGAGAAACTTGCGGGCAAGAGGATAGGTGCCATCCTTGATGGTATTTTCCGAAGGGATAATGCCGTCAATCTTCAGCGGCTTGACCCGCTCATTTACGAGACCAATAGAAATGTAGCCAATTGCTGCCGGGTCATTGGCAACGATTTCTCGGACGGCGCCATTTGAGTCCTGAACCAGAGCGTCAGGTGCAACATGCTCATCAGCCATTGCCTTTTCTTCAAAACTGGCGCGGGTCCCCGAACCCTCTTCCCGGGTTATGACGGTAATTTTTCTATTCTCGCCGCCCAGTTCGCGCCAGTTTCTAATTTTACCGGAGAAAATTGCCTTTGCCTGTTCAAGACTAATGTCCTCAACCGGATTGGAGCGATGAACAATCAGGGCAATGCCATCAAGCGCGATGGTTAAAGGGGTTAGGTCTGCTTCATCAGGATTTAAATGTCTGGAACTCATTCCGATATGGCAGATATGGTTCTGAATCGCACGGATGCCCGCACTCGAACCACCACCCTGAACATTGATTTCCACGCCCGGGTGTTTGTGGAGATAAAGTTCGGCAAGGAGTTCGGCAAAGGGCTGAATTGAGGTTGAACCCGCAATGATGAGGGTGGTCTTAGCACTGGAACGGCAACCGGCAAAAAGGAGAAGAAGCAAGAGCAAAACTGGCGATATGTGGTCAAGAAGTGTCAGCACCGGGTAATTAAAATTAGCGATTATCTGCTTCAGGTCAAGTTTGAAAATGATGGTTGTGCAAACTTCCTGAAATAACAAGAGGGGAGCAGGAATACTGCCCCCTCTTTCAAAACAGCAGGTTATTCAGTGCTGGAGGATGAGTTTGGTGTTGCGCTGATAGTCGCCAGCAA
>CAZNRV010000040.1:0-2180 GCA_964575495.1 uncultured bacterium | reverse complement strand
ATCCTGAGGTTGAAAAGGAAACCATTCAGTTTGAAAACCAGTAAAAAAGGATAGCGCTTCCCGGATTCCGGTTGTAGCGGCGCTTGGAATTGTCACCAATGAATCCGGAAAAGCAAGGCTGCTCTGCCGACAGGTAGTTGCAAATTCACGCAATTTCCAAGCGGCTCAGAATGACCGCTTATTGGGGCGTTGCCTTGCTTGATGATTTTGATATTATTTTTTATGAGTGATGCGAAACCCAAAGTGCTGTTTTCCCGTTGCCTCGGTTTTGAGGCTTGCCGGTATAATGGCGAAATAATCCAGGATGAATTTATTGAAAGGCTGAAAGGTTATGTTGAGCCGGTAACGGTTTGTCCGGAAATGGCGATTGGCTTGGGTGTGCCCAGAGACCCGATTAGAATCGTGTATCAGCATGACCAGCCCAGTCTGATTCAGCCCGCAACCGGCAGGGATTTGACCGCGCAGATGCAGGATTTTGTCCGCTCCTTTCTTGATGCTCTTGGACCGGTTGACGGGTTTGTTCTTAAGTCCCGTTCGCCCTCGTGCGGAACCAGGGATGTGAAATCTTATAACGAGGATGGCAACCTGCGTCCCGCAGTTATGCGCCAGGGCTTTTTCGGCAATGCGTTGATGACAAAATTTCCTCTTAAACCGGTTGAGGATGAGGGCAGGCTCAAAAACTTTCTTATCCGGGAGAGTTTTCTCACCCGGCTCTTTGCCCTTGCCCGTTTCCGCTGGTTGCGGGCAAATCCAACTATGTCCGCACTTGTTGATTTTCACGCCCGGCACAAACTTCTGCTTTTGGCATACAATCAGGCGTCGCTCAGGCAATTGGGCAGGATTGTTGCCAATCCGCAAAGGCGCGCGCTGACAGAACTGCTCAACGAGTATGAACCCCTGTTTTCAGCTGCCTTTTCCCGCCCGCCGAAATATACAAGCGCCATTAATGTCCTTCTCCATGCGCTCGGCTATTTTTCCGCAAAACTCAGTTCAGATGAGAAGGTGTTTTTCCTTAATACGATTGCAGGCTATCGCACGGGAAAACTGCCCTTGAGCGTGCCGGTCAATCTGATTCGTTCCTATATTGTGCGCTTTGATGAGCCTTACCTTGCCCGGCAGATTTTCTTCAACCCCTATCCTGCTGAACTGGCTGAAATTACCGATTCAGGCAAGGGTCGTAATCGCTAAATGGATACTGGCTATCTGGGTGTTGACCGAAACCTTTAGTATCTAAAGACAAAACTGTCGCCCGCTTTAATTATCCAATTAATATGGTGGGGGGTATTGTTTCTCTCTAAAATCTCGGTTATTTTTTGTAGGGGGCGGAGTTTTAATCCGCCCCCGAAAAGCAGCTATCTGCCGGTTACAACCACCCGGGAGGTCAGCACCGTATTATCAGCATTGAGCCTGACAAGGTAAACCCCGGGCGCAACCCCTTTCAAATTCCAGACAGTATTATACCAGCCAGCAGACTTGTTGCCCTCTGCGAGTGTTGCCACCTTCCGTCCGCTCAAATCAAGAACCTTCAGGCTCACCTCTGCCCCTCTTGGCAGGGTATATTTCAGATTGGCTCTGCCCCTGACCGGATTGGGCGTAACTGTCAGACCCCATTGCTTTGGTCTGCGTTCAGGTTCTGAGGCAATACCGACACTCACCGGCACCTTGTGCACGATTATCGGGTTCTGCGTTACCGCACCCTGGCCCTGAACATAGAAACCGGCAATCCGGTCAATCTCATAGGTAATGTAAAACGTATCACCGCGCAGATAGTCAATGCAGGATGGAAAACGATGCGAAACAGTGCCGCGGTCCGTTATTTTTACCGGCGTGTTCCAGGTCTGACCATTGTCACCGTTATCCTGTGCGTAGAAGATATCAGCGCGCAAGAAGTTAGTTGTCGGCTCAACATTGGAGGAGTCAAACTGCTCCCAAGCAACATAAAGCCCGCCATACTCATCTTCGCCGATGCTTGCCCGGCACGCATAAAGCGCATTGTAACCAACACCAGCCTGCAGGTTGTTCGGGTCACAGGTTGCCCTTGTCACCCGGCTCCAGGGTGGAGTGTTTTCCGGACACCAGTGCCAGATGTCAGCAGGAATAATATAACCACTGCCACCAACAAAGGGCATCACCGCTGCCACGATATGGAGCCGGTCATTGCGGTCGTAATAGGGAAACAT
>CAZNRV010000039.1:0-7584 GCA_964575495.1 uncultured bacterium | reverse complement strand
CAATAGACCTTATTGTTTGCCGGATTATCGACCAGGGCACGGGGATATTCTCCAACCAGAATGGTGGCAATAACCGAATCACCTGCACCATCAATTACCGTAACACTATTACTCAGGTGATTGGCGCAATAGACCTTATTTTCATTCTCGTTCCACAATAAGGCAAAAGGATAATCTCCCACGGTGACGGTACTAATGACTGAGTCCTTGGCGCCGTCAATTACCGTGACACTACCGCTGCCGGTATTAGCACAATATACCTTGTTGTTAATTGGATTATAAACCAGGGCAGAAGGACCACTTCCCGCCGGCACCGTGGCAATAACCGAATCACTGGCACCGTCAATTACCACAACACTATTGCTATTAGAATTGGCACAATAGAGTTTATTGTTTATGGAATTGTAAACCAAGGCAGATGGGTTATTGCCGGTTCGGATGGTTGTAATTACCTGATTGGTACTTCCATCAATTATGGTTACACTGTTATCATCCTGATTGGCAGCATAGACCTTATTATTCCTCGGATTCCAGTCCAAACTAAAGATATTTTTCCCGGCTGGTATCTTTGCGATTCTCTGATTCGTCTCCCCATCAATCGCAACCACGCATTCACCATAACGACCACCAACATAAATCCTATTATTCGTTGCATTATAGGCAATGGCTTGAGGCTCAACCACACCGGCAAATGAGTCCGGAACATAGATTGTTGTCTCCAGCCACTGGCTATGGCTGAGACCAAAAATCAGGCAGATTGTGCCTAAAATCAGGCTCCTGATTTTCTGCATATAACCTCCAATTTTTACTGTAATTTTATTATACCCTCCCTTCTCCTGTCAAGAAAAATCTTGTCGATTTTCTGTCATTGCAAGCGAAGCAATCTCTCTCATCAGATTGCCACGGGCTTTCCCCTCGCAATGACGCACTAATTCTGTCATTACCAACCCCTCGCCCTGTCATTGCGACCTCCTCTTTCTGTCATTGCGAGCGAACCGCTCTGCCCTGGGCAGGTGGCGAAAGCCACAACAATCTAAAGCGTCAGATTGCCACGCTCCCTTCGGTCGCTCGCAATGACGCATCTCCTGTCATTCCGAGCGAAGTCGAGCCTTAATCGGGTGTCCTGAGGCAGGTTTCTTATTTGATCCAGACACCCGCCAGATTTTCTGGTAAAGCCTGTTTCAAGGGGTTCATCGGCCATTAGAATAATTTAACCTATAGGTTAAAAATTCAACAGGGGTAAAATTGGTCTATTTCTTTGAGATTCAATAAATTATATGAAATTTTTCCCAATTTCAGACCCCATCCCCTAAGTTATCCCCATTATTACTTTCTCCATCATCCCTTGAGTTATCTCAGATGTAACACACTGACTTATCCTCGGATTCACTGCCGGCTTAATCCAAAGAATCATCCTTTCTGTTACCAGCTGGGTTCATCCGAATATCACCCCTTGTCTTATCATCTCTCCAACCTCCTTATTCTCTTCTTATCTAACCCGGAAAGTCATCAATGGAGTAACAGCCCCTCTCACCCTTTTCATCACTTAACAGGTAACTCCGGATTAAACCCAAACCCTTACTCAACCGGTGATGATTGGAGTTATTAAAAACTCTTTTGCCTTGGCTTGAACATCTACTAAAGAGGTAAAATAATACCAAAAACTGAAGTTGCGGTCGCAGAAATGGACGTTTGAAATATCAGACCGGGGTGAGAATGTTCAGGATAAGCAGGTTTTTCGCACTGCCCAATTATTGACAAGGATGGTTTTCAGCCTTATCTTGAATTATGGACGAAAAAGCCAATAAGGCAAGTTTTATAGCCGTTGTGTTTGGCAGGGTGCAGGGGGTGTTTTTCCGGATGTTCGTTTTAAGAGAGGCGCGGGCATTAGGGCTTTGTGGAAGAGTGCGCAATCTGGCTGATGGTTCGGTTGAAGTTAATGCCGAGGGCGAAAGGGCAAAGCTGGAGAAACTCCTTGCACGCCTGCGTCAGGGTCCGCCTGGAGCAATCGTTGAGGATGTGACGGCAACATGGAGTGAGTATCTCCACGAATACGACGATTTTCAGATAGATTACCGCTGATTTTTTATGGCTAAATTGAGCGATGCAGAAAGGCGCTTCATGCTTGAGGCGCTGGAACTGGCGTTCAAGGGCTGCGGTCTGGTTTCGCCCAATCCGATGGTGGGTGCGGTCTTGGTGAAAAATGGCAGTGTTGTAGGCAGAGGGTATCACCGTCGATTTGGTGCGGCTCATGCCGAGGTGGAGGCGATTCGGAATGCGGGCAGAGAGGCACGCGGTTCCACCCTTTATGTGACGATGGAGCCCTGCTGTTTTCAGGGCAAGACACCTGCCTGCACCGATGCGATTATTCACGCAGGAGTTAAAGAGGTGAAGGTGGCGATAATTGACCCGAATCCGAAGGTTAATGGTCGGGGCGTGAAATGCCTGCGCCGGCAGGGAATAAAGGTTGAGGTTGGTCTTCTTGAAGAAGCGGCGCGGCGGCTGAACGAGGCTTATATCACATTTATGACCGAACACCACCCGTTTGTGATGCTGAAGGTGGCTTCAACCCTTGACGGAATGATGGCGACCGGTGATGGCGAGTCGCAGTGGATTACCGGCGAGCGCGCACGGGCAGCAGGCCAGCTCTTGCGCCTGATGGCAGATGCGGTCCTGGTCGGGGTGAACACCGTCTTGAAGGACAACCCGAGATTGACCTGCCGATTGAACAAGGAAAAGCGGCTGTTGCGGGTTATCTTGGATTCGGGCTTGCGTGTCAGTGAGCAAAACCGGCTCTTTGCTGAGCCGGGAGCGGTGTTGATTTTTACCGCCAGCAGCCAGGAGCAGAGAATAAGAAGACTGGAGCGGGCTGGTGCTGAAATTGTGCGCGTCAGGCAGGAAAAGAAAGGGATGCTCAACTGGCAGGATATCCTGAACGAACTTTATCACCGGCAGATTGCCGCTGTTCTGATTGAGGGGGGCGCAACAGTGGTATCTTCTGCCCTTGACGCCGGAATAGTGGACAAGGCATATTTCTTTCTCACGCCCAAGGTTTTAGGACCGGGCAAACTTTTCAGCAAGGGGATGAAGCCACGGGAATTAAGGGATGCGCTGGTCTTAAAGGATGTCCGCCACGTTCAATTTGGTGAGGACATGCTTTTCGAGGGCTATGTTTACCGGTTTAGTTGAGGCAATCGGCACAATCAGAAGGATTGAGCAGCGGGGCACCAACCGGCTTTTTGCAATTGAGGCAGGTTTTGCCCCGGAGTTGAAGCCGGGTGAGAGCGTTGCAGTTAACGGCTGCTGCCTCACCGTGGTGGCAAGCGCAAAGGGGCTCTTCAAAGTTGAGGCTGTCGCCCAGACCCTGAAGTCAAGTAATCTCAGGCTGCTGACAGTAGGTGGCCGCGTCAACCTTGAAAGGGCGCTGAAAATGGGCGAGCGCATTGGCGGTCACTTAGTCCTGGGACACATTGATGAGATTGGCATTCTGAAAAAGATTGAGCATCAGGCAGACGCGACCAGCTGGACGGTGGCGGTAGAGCCTGAAAGTTGTCGTTACCTGGTGCCCAAGGGTTCGGTGGCAATTGATGGTGTGAGCCTTACGGTCGACAGCGTAAAAAGGGCTGAGTTCCGCGTCAATCTCATCCCCTTTACCCTGAGGCAGACGACTTTAGATGAACGCCGACAAGGGTATAAGGTCAACATTGAGTATGACATACTTGTCAAGTCTGCCCAGCGGTCAAAAGATTCGCACCCGGCGGTGTAAATCTGCGCTTAACCGCACCGGCATACCCGGCGGCGATTTCTGTCTGAACCCGTATCTGGGCTGTACCCATGGGTGCCTTTACTGCTATGCCAGTTTTATGCTTCGCTATTCAGGCATTGCCGAACCGTGGGGCTCATTTGTGGAGGCAAAAGTAAATTTGCCCGAGGTGCTGATAAGAGAAGCAAAAAGACCTGGACAGGTGCTTTTGGGCACGGTCTGTGACCCATACCAACCCGCAGAGGAGGCTTTTCAACTGAACCGGCAGGCGCTTAGAATTCTCGGTTCTGCCGGTTATCAGGTTGAGGTGATGACCAAGTCAGATTTGGTTTTGCGTGATTTGGATTTATTAAAAAGGTTTCCCGGTTTCAGTGTGGAGATGACAATCACATCTCTTGATGAAATGGTAAGCGCATTGTTTGAGCCGGGCGCACCGCCACCAGAACGCCGGCTCAAGGCGGTAGCGGAGCTTGTGCAGGTGGGTGTGGAAACAACCGTCTTCTTTGGTCCGGTTCTGCCTTACTTTTCTGATTCTTTTGAGCAGATTAGTGCGATGCTTTTGGCAATCAGCCGCACCGGTTGCCATCGGGTTTTGATTGATAAACTTAATTACCTTAAACAGAAAATGGCGAGGATAGTTTTGAAACTGAATGAAGGGTTCAAGCCGGCGATTGCGGCTTTTGAGCGTGCTTTATTTGAACCGGCAACTTATACTGGCGAGTTGCGGGAACGGGCAGAGCGTGCGCTGAAAATGTCAGGGCTGGAAGGCAGGTTGATTTTCTGAGTCCTTTGTTTGACAAGGACAATGATTGAAATAGAATTAAGGCGATGGATTTAAAGTTCTTAAGGGAAAATCCTGACGAGGCGCGCCGGGTCTTAGAGTTGCGCAAAAGTAAGGCGGAGATAGAGACAATTCTAAACCTGGATAAAAGACGCCGTGCACTCGTGCAGGAGCGAGATGGTTTAAGACACCAGCAGAAGGGGATTTCTGAAACTGTTGCCCGAGCAAAAAAGGGGGAAAGGGAAGAGACGGCAGAACTCTTAACCCGGGCAAGAGAGCTTTCTGACAAGATTAAGGCGCTTGAACTGGAACTGAATAGGATTGAGGATGAAGAGGAGAGGTTTGTAAAACTGCTGCCCAACCGTGTTCATCCATCAGTTACCGGTGAGGAGGAGGTTGTTTTTAACTGGGGTAATTTGCCGGTATTTGACTTTGAGCCTTTGGCGCACTGGGATTTGGCAGAGGCATTAGGGATTGTTGACTTTGAGGCGGCTACCAGGCTTGCCTGTTCAAGGTTTGTCCTTTTCAAAGGTCGGGGTGCGCTTCTGGAACGGGCGCTAATCAACTTCTTCCTTGACACCGCCATCCGTAAATACGGCTATACTGAGATTGCGCCCCCGGTCCTTGCCAACCCCTCAACCCTTAAAGCCGCAGGTCAGCTTCCCAATCTTGAAACTGAGATGTACTGCCTGAAAGATGATGGGCTTTATCTCATCCCGACCGCCGAGCCGCAACTGGTTGCCTATTACCGGGAAAAGACCCTTGACGAGGCGCAACTGCCATTAAAACTTGTTGCCTATACACCCTGTTTCCGGCGTGAGGCTGGCTCTTATGGCAGGGATGTGCGCGGGATGATTAGGATTCACCAGTTTGACAAGGTGGAACTGGTGCGCCTGACAACACCTGAATCATCCTATACCGCCTTAGAAGAGATGCGTACCGAGGCTGAGAGCCTTTTGCAGGCGCTGAAACTGCCCTACCGGGTGAAGAGACTCGCAGCCTGGGATATTGCCTTTCAATCGGCAAAGACCTATGACCTCGAGGTCTGGGCAGCAGGTGTTGGGCGCTGGCTTGAGGTTTCATCAATCTCCAACTGCGAGGAGTTTCAGACCAGGAGGGCAAAAATCAGGGTGAAGGGCACTGATGGCAAAACATTTTATCCCCATGCGCTTAACGGCTCTGCCCTTGCCCTGCCCAGAACATTTATTGCCATTATTGAGAACTATCAGCAAAAGGACGGCTCGGTTGTTATCCCAGAGGTTTTGCGCCCTTATATGAACGGACAGGAGCGCATCGAGTAGTTTTATTTCAGGCGAAAACCTATTGGCAGAAGTTTTTTTAGATGAAGTATCTTTGTCCTTTTGGGTGTTGCCAAAATAATTAATGGGTCTTTGCCAAACTCCCCAATCACCTGCAAACAGGCGCCGCAAGGAGGGGTGAAATCCGCTGTTGGTGTAAATACCAAAACCGCCCTGATGTCACTATCGCCGGCATTGACCGCCTTGAAGACTGCCACCCTTTCCGCACAGATTGAAAGACCAAGCGATGCATTTTCCACATTGGCACCTGAATAAACCCTGCCTTTACCGGTGAGCACCGCAGCACCGACCCGGAAATTTGAATAAGGTGTGTATGCCCTTTTTGCTGCCCTCTTGGCTGCACAAAAAAGCCGCGCAACCGTTTTCTGATTCATCTACCCTCCGGTTTTTTGATTATCTTCTCTAAGAAACTTTTGCCGGCAGAAGTGGGCTGCACCTGAAGATAGTGCGCAGCGGTTGCGCCCAAATCGGCAAATGTTTCCCTTGTTCCTAAATCTATGCCCGGCTTTATCACCTTACCATAAACAAGCAAGGGCACATATTCGCGGGAGTGGTCGGTTGATTTGGTTGTCGGGTCACACCCATGGTCAGCGGTGATAAACAGAATATCAAGTGGCTTCAGTGCGTTAAGAATCTCTTCAAGCCGACGGTCAAAATCCATAAGCCCTTTGGCAAAACCTTTGGGGTCGTTGCGATGACCCCATTCCATATCAAACTGAACAAGGTTAGCAAAAATAAGCCCTGGTCTATCCTGTTTGAGCGCACCTAAAATAAAATCAATACACTCCTCGTTATTAACCGAGTGACTCTCCACCGTTAGCCCCTGACCCGCAAAAAGGTCGTCAATCTTGCCAATGCCAAAAACATCAAGCCCTGCCTTTTTGACATTGTCCAAAAGGGTCGGCTCTGGTGGTGGCAGAGAAAGGTCCTTACGCTCAGCGGTGCGATAAAATGAGCCTGGTCTGCCCGCAAATGGTCGGGCAATGACCCGCGCAACCCGATAAGGTCCATTGAGCAGTGCGCGGGCAATCTCGCAGAAGCGATACAGCTCTTTAACCGGGATAACATCAATATGAGCGGCAATCTGAAACACGCTGTCCGCAGATGTATACACAATTGGAAACCCGGTCTGGAGATGCTGCTCGCCCAACCGGTTGATAATCTCGGTTCCGGATGCGGCAATATTGCCCAAAGTCCTGCGCCCGATGCGCCTCTCAAACTCGGCTATCAGTTTCTTGGGAAAACCCTGCGGAAAAACTGGAAAAGGCTCCTTGGTAATCAGACCCGCAATCTCCCAGTGCCCGGTTGTTGAATCCTTGCCTGCAGACCTTTCCCCCATCTTGCCATAGGCGGCTTTGGGTTCTTTCTGTGCGGGCAGACCTTTAATCGCAATGATATTTCCCAGACCGAGACGGCAAAGGTTTGGCAAAAAAAGACCGCCAACCGCATCGGCAAGGTTGGCAAGGGTGTTTGAACCGCAGTCATTAAAAAGTCTGGCATCAGGCAACTCGCCGCACCCGACACCGTCAAGGACAATGATTATGACACGCGGCTTTTCCATCTGGGCTTTAATGCCGGGGACAGGATTTGAACCTGCATGCCAAAAGGCACATGGCCCTCAACCATGCGTGTCTGCCAATTCCACCACCCCGGCAGATAGAGAATTATAGAAAAAGACAGTTTAGTGTCAAATTAATGTTGTTTGACTACCGGCAAAGAAA
>CAZNRV010000038.1:0-2081 GCA_964575495.1 uncultured bacterium | reverse complement strand
TAATCTGATGTCAAGATAATCGGCAAACCCAGCCTGATGAGCATAATGAGGTGATTGTCGTATAGACCACTATTAAGTTTGCTACTTGATTTCGAAAGGGGCTATCTTTATACTTCCAAGATGAATATCAGCCAAAACTATTGGCGAATTAAGGAGGAAATTCAACGCACCTGTGAACAGATAAACCGTCATCCTGATGAGATAAAACTGGTTGCCGTATCTAAAAACAAACCGGCGGAGATGATTAATGAGGCGATTTCTGCCGGCATCACCAGATTTGGTGAGAACCGGGTTCAGGAGGCAATGGTAAAAATCCCGCAGATTAAAGCAACGGTGGAGTGGCATATGGTGGGCACACTTCAGACCAACAAGGTAAAAAGGGCAATTGAACTCTTTTCCATCATTCAAAGTGTGGACTCACTTCACCTCGCAGAGGCGATCGAACGCCGGTGCGGAGAGAAAAACATCATTATGCCGGTACTGATTGAGGTCAACACCTCGGGTGAACCCACCAAGCACGGAGTTCAACCGGAGCAACTTGCAGAACTGCTAAAACAGGTTATCCACTTGCCTCACTTAAGGGTCATGGGGTTAATGACTATCGGTCCGGGCCTGGCAATTGAAAACCCGGAAGCCTCAAGGAACTGTTTCCGTCAACTTGCCCGTCTACGTAGGGAAATGGAGGATAAATTCAGCATCTCTCTACCTGAACTTTCAATGGGAATGAGTAGCGATTTTACCGTAGGGATTGAGGAGGGGGCGACCATCATCCGCATCGGCACTGCGATCTTTGGACCAAGGAGTTAATCTGGAACAGGAAAAGTTTATTCAACTGGTGGAGTCTGTAATAGAGGAACTGCCTGAGTTTTTCACCTCCAGAATCAAAAACCTGCAGGTAACGGTGATGCCTTTGGCACCCCCAGAACTTGCCCAAAAACTGGACAAAAACCCGTGGTCAATTCTCGGTGTTTATCAGGGTGTGCCCTATAACCGGCGTGGTCCTTTTTACGGCAATGTCCTTCCGGACAGAATCATAATCTTCCAAAAGCCAGTTGAAGCCCTCGCGCAAACCGAACCGGAAATCAAAGAACTGGTGCGCCGGGTAACAATTCACGAAATTGGCCATTACTTTGGCCTCTCTGACGAGGAACTTTACCGCCTGGAAAAAGAAAAATAAAAGGGGGCGTTTTCCGCCCCCATTGATAAACAGTCTGAAACCTTTACCGGTTGATAACCAGTTTGTGCGTTGCTGAGCCTGCCGGACTTTCCAGTCTGACTAGATAGATGCCCGCGGGTAAAGATGCCAAATCCACTGTAGTTCTGCCGGAACGGGCATTCTCTGCTGAGTGAAGTTCTCTCGTTAGCCTGCCGGTCGCATCGTAGATAGCGAGGCTCACCCGGGAAACAGCCGGAATCTGCCAGTGAATTACAATCTGGTTCTGTGCCGGGTTAGAGAAACGAATCAAGGCGGTGCGCAGATTGGGATTGTACCCCTCCTCCACTCCCACATTGCCTTGCGCAGATGCAGAGATAAACAGCTCGCCATTTGTCCATGGCATCCAGCCACCCGGACTGCCGTAAAAACTCCTGCCATTTGATGAATCGTCTGCGAGTGAGGATGGATGCCCTGAAGAGTGCACCGGTGCAACCGCCACATAAAACTCACCCGAAGTGAAGATAATCATTGAATCAAGATCATAGGTCCTTATCGGTCCCGGTGTTCCAGGTGGTGCCTCAATATCTCCGGATTCATAAAGCAGGGTTGAGCCATCACCCGCATAGATCTTAAACCTGAAGGTTGAGTCGGGCCAGGGATACTGGGGATGCAGATAAAACTGAGCCCTCACCCGGCGCACACCAACCGGATACTGGACACCGAAATCTGCCGGATTGAACTTAACCGCGCGCTCCGGGCCAGCCCAGGTCAGCCATCTGGGGTTATTGTAGTTAGCATACTCAATCCAGCGGGCAACGCCCAAATCGTAAATGATGGTGTCGTCTGCTGGATACTGCTCACCTGCCGCTTCAGTCCAGACATATATTCGGTAGTTGCCCTCAACCGTTGGTGTGCGCCACGGTGG
>CAZNRV010000037.1:0-13507 GCA_964575495.1 uncultured bacterium | reverse complement strand
AAACCGTTTTTTAAGCCGATAAAAGCCAGTCTCCTGCCATCAGCAGAAAACCTCGGGCTGTATACTCCGTCAAAATTACAATAGATTCTCCGCCGAACTTTGCCGCTTTTAATATCCACTAAGACGATATTATCCCGTCCGGCAGTAGTGGCAACGATGGCAATCATCTTCTCATCCGGAGACCAGGTTACTGCTGGTCGCAAGAGATGCATCCCCTCAAATCCACCCGACCTGCCACCCCGGATGAGCCTCTTTAGGACCTGCCCGGAAAGTGCCGAAATCAAATAGCAGTCAATATACTCTGCCCGGTCTGAAATCATCGCAATCTTTGTGCCACTGGGCGAAATCGCGGGTGCGGTATTGTAAACTGAACCGTCCTGAGTATGGTCAGTCAGTTTTTCGGCAATATCATCAAAATTGGGCAATTTAATAATCTGAGGCAGGTAACGCAACCTGAGCCACCTTTCCCACTCAGCCCCGATTTTGGACTGCTGCATCCCGAAAACCGCATTAAAGGTTGCCTCCAGGTTCCGCTTTGCCTTCAGGGTATTCATAAACTCATAGACTTTTTGCCGACCGTAGCGCTCGGCAACATAACGGAAAAAGGACTCCCCTTCCCGATAGGCAAGATAACCATAATTATCATTCAACTCGACCAGCGAAATTAGACGGTTGTTGAGCACCAGGTCACGCATAAACACATCTGAATTGACATTAACCCAGCCCGACTGGAATTCAGCAAACCCTTCCATTATCCACAACGGCACCTGAAACTCGCCCACCGCACCGAGGAGCGCTGCCAGTCTTGAACGGTAGAACATCTGGAACTCAAAAATATGGGTTAACTCATGACCGATCACATGATAGAGGTCGCGGTATGAGCCATTGAAGGGCACCACAATCCGGTTTTTAATCAGTTCAGAAAATCCACCGACTCCTTCATCAATCAGGTCGGTAATGACATTAGTTTCAGCAAACTGACTGGGCGACAGGTAGATGATCAGCGGCGTCTTTGCCTCCAGTTCCATATTAAGATCCTTGCTGGTCAGCGCATAAAACTCCTCAGCCGCCTTACCAGCAAACTCTGCTACCCCTTCGCCACCAGGATAGAATATGACCTTAAAATGCTCAGTTTCATAACTGAGAAACTGATAATCCCGGGTTTGAACCTTGTTTTTGCCAAAATAGGAAAACTGGGCTGAAGCTAAAGGAACCAGAAAAAAAACCGCCAGAAATAAAAGGCAAAGCCGAAGTGCCTTTTTTCCTGAACCAGCGGGGATTCGGAGATGAAAAAAATGTCTCGCTCCGCTTGCAGTAATCGAGGAGGGCAGGTCAAGAGAATTGGTCATTGGTTATTGTATTAGACACGAAAAAGAACCGATTCCCGCGGTAAAAATCAGAGTGCTCCCTAACCTTTGCCATCAGTAAATAGAAACAGCCGGTCGGCTACTTTGTACCCGTATGCCATATCCGGTGTTGTGTAGCCATAACAGATTCCACCTCGGGCATCAAAGCCCACCGCCCCGCATCGCACCTTTTTTCTCTTCGCTTCAGCCAGTGTCAGGGTTAAAGCGGTTGAAGCGGGAAGGGTCTTCATTCGCTCAACAATCTCTCTGGCTAAAAACAGTTTGATTATCTCCTCGCCATGGCCGGTGCAGGAAACCGCACCAGAGGGGTTGGCATAGGTTCCTGCTCCGGGTATAGAGGAGTCACCGACTCTGCCGGTTAGCCTTGCCACAATGCCGCCACTTGATGTTGCGACAGCAAGGTGACCGTTGCGGTCAATCGCTACCGCGCCGACAGTACCCATTTTTTCTTGAACAATGCCGAGGGCGCGGTTGATTTTGGGGAAGTAGGGTGAGCCTTGTTGTTTGACCGCTTCTAATCTTGCCCGGGCAGTTTCAGTGATGCAGTCGTATTCTTGAAAGCCCATTTTGCGGGCGAAGGTCTGGGCTCCTTCGCCAGTTAGGATGAGGTGGTCGGTTTCGGTCATTACTTTTTCTGCAATTAATATCGGGTTTTTGACGCCGCGGATGCAGGAGACTGCGCCGAATCTGCCGGATTGGGTCATTATCGCAGCATCCATCTCCGCAATGCCATCAATGGTGAGGCTTGAGCCAGTGCCGGCGTTAAATACCGGGTTGTCTTCAAGGAGAACTACCGCTTTTAGAACCGCTTCAATTGCACTGGCACCTTGTCTCAAGAGCCGGTAAGCTCCTTCAATCGCAGTGCTTAAGCCAAGGGCATATGCCTGTTTGTCAATAATTTTGCCCGCACCACCGTGGCAGATGATTCCAACCGGTCTATCATTCATTTGTTATTACCTTTCTATTATTTCTGGCACCTCGGACAGTAATAACTGCTGCGGTTGCCAATTTTAATCCTTCTGATTTCTGTACCGCAAATCCGGCATGGGATGCCCTCCCTGTTAAAAACCATTAATCTATCTTGGAATTCCCCTTTGCCGCCATCAGGCAACCGGTAACGTCCATCCCTCATTGTGGTACCAAGATAACGAATCCCTGACCTTAAAACCATACGGAGGGACCTTACAAGAAAAAGGGTATCCCTTTTTTTTAACGTACCGCCAGGACGGGTGGGTTTTATCCCGGAAAAAAAGAGCGCTTCGTCAGAGTAGATGTTGCCGACCCCGGCACAGATGCGCTGGTTTAAGAGTAAAGTTTTAATGGGCGCCTTTCGATTTTTTAATAGAGCCGCGAGATAACCCATGGTAAATTGGGGTGAAAGCGGCTCAGTACCTATTTTAGTTAATCCCGTAAGCGCTTGGGGCAGGCTTCCGTCCCGCACGAGATATGCTCGACCTAAAACCCGCGGCTCAATAAAAATTAGTGCTTTGCCCTTGTCCAAAATTAGCCGCAAACGCTCGTATTTCAGAGGACTGCCATTATCCATTAGGCGCAGATGACCGCTCAAGCGCAAATGAACAATCAGTAACCAACCTTGCGTGAGAAAAAAAAGCAGATATTTGCCCTTGCGTGTAACCCCTAATATTCGTTGCCCTTTAATCCGTGATTGAAACTGGCGCGGCGAAGGAAATTCGATAATGTCTGGACGTAGAATTTTGACATCGGTGACCCTGCTGTTTGTCAGAACAGGAGCAAGATGACGGCGGATGGTTTCGACTTCGGGCAGTTCAGGCATTAAAGTTCATAATTTGGAGTTTTTGGTCTTTAGAGGCGTTTTAGAATCTCCGCTGTTGAATTGGCTCGTTTTAACAGTTCTATCGCCTTTTTGACTTCCGGGTCACGGCGCAGCCGCATCTGGTATTCACCGTGTAATCCATCAATTTTGCCGCCGATTTCAATCTCAATCATCTGCGCGGCAACATCAAGACAGGAATCAAACTCAGCGTCAGTAAATTCAAGGTTCTTTTTCTTGCGCAGGTAGGTCTTGAACTGTTCAAGGATGTCTTTGGTGGTTTTAAAGTCCATGGTGATGTCAGGGTGGGAGTCGGTGAACTCAATAGCAAAGTCAAAGAAGGCAGAACCGGGGATGCGGGCAACAAGACCGGTGATTCTCTCGGGCTGAACATATATGTCCGGGGCAATTCCACCACCACCGTAAAGTGGGCGCCTGAGGTTTCCAAGGGTATGATAGCTCTCTTTATTTTGTTGAGTGGTATCCTTTAGGAAGACCGCGGACCGAAGAGGAAGGACGGTGGAGCGGGATTTGTTGATGCATCTGCCGCTGGGTGTGTACCAGTAGGCGGTGGTCAGTTTCATCCCGATTTGTGGTCCTAACGGGTGAATTGTCTGCACCGAACCTTTCCCAAAGGTAGTGTCGCCGATAATCACCGCCCTTTCCCAGTCCTGGAGCGCGCCCGCCACAATCTCGGCTGCTGAAGCGCTACCACGGTTGACAAGGACAACAAGCGGGTAGTCGCCATAAGGGTCAGGGGTTTCACTAACGAACTCCTGATTGGTATTTGGAGCTCTGCCTTTGGTTTTGACAATCAGTTTGCCCGGACCAAGGAACAAATCCGCAACTTCCTTGCCTTCCTGGAGAAGCCCGCCACCGTTGTAGCGAAGGTCAAATATCAGTTTCTTGGCACCCGATAAAAACAGGGAATCGATTGCCCGCCGCACTTCACCCGAAGCAACACGGGAGACATCAGCAAGCCGGATGTAGGCGATGTTATCTGCCACCATTCCTGAATAAGGGACTGCCTTGATGTTGATTATCGCCCTGGTCAGTTCAAACGGGATTAACTCCTTTACACCAGGACGGGAAATTCTTATCTTAACACATGTTCCGGGTTGACCGCGCAGGAGTTTGACAGCATCTTCGGTAGTGAACCCTTTGGTTGACTTGCCTTCAATTTCGGCAATCCGGTCGCCTGCCCTGATTCCAGCCCGTGCCGCCGGCGTGCCTTCAATGGGTGCAATCACCGTCAACTGCTCCTCAACCATTCCAATATGGATACCGATACCTCCGAACTGAGCCTCGGTCTTAATACGGAGCTCCTGATAATCCTTTTCGTCTAAGAACTCCGAGTAAGGGTCAAGTGCATTCAGCATTCCCTTTATAGCTTCCTGCACCAATTTTTCGCTATTCACCGGTTCCACATAAGAGTTGATAACTATGCCCACAACCCTTCCGAAGACTTGTAGGCTTTCAGCAAGGGTCGTGCCCCGCTGGGCAAATAACCTGCCGACAAACACGCCCACAAGCGCGGCAAATAGCACCGCGACAACAGTTGCCATTCGCTTCTTCATTTCCGCACCATACCCTTTCTTTCCAAATATCCTTCTACCAATGACCGAACCTCACACTGAATTTCATCTGCCGACCTTACTCCATTGAGAACCTTAATCCTACCCCTTGCCCTTTGTGCCAGTCTTATGTAACCATCCCGGACCCGCTCGTGGAACTGTTGTCTTTCCTGTTCCAATCTATCTGGCGAACCCTGTTTGCGTTGTGAGCCTACGCTAACCGGGACATCGATAAAAATCGTGATGTCCGGTTTGACATTGTGGGTAGCAGTTTTATTCAAGCGGGAAACCAGGCTTGGACCTAAACCGCGAGCATATCCTTGATAGGCAATTGAAGAATCGGCAAAACGGTCAGACACGACAACTTTGCCCGATTTCAGCGCCGGCAAAACTATTTCACGGACAAGTTGGGCGCGACTTGCAAGATACAAAAAAAGTTCGGTGAAGGAATCCATATTCTCTGCCTTCGGGTCAAGAAGAATTGCTCGCACCCGCTCGCCAATCTCGGTGCCACCAGGTTCTCTTGTGAAGATGACCTTAAGCCCTTTTTTCTTTAAGTGGTCGGACAGCAGTTGCGCCTGGGTGGTTTTACCCGAGCCTTCCACACCTTCAAAGGTTATAAAGACACCGCGCACCGGGCATTCCTGTTATTTATTTGCTTTTCCTAATTTTGTGTCCGTAACGTCGGATAAAGGCTTCGGTGCGCTCACGGCAGACATCATCAGGGAACTGAACCGGCGGGGTCTTCATAAAGTAACTTGAAGGCGCAACAATGCTGCCGGCAAGGCCGTTGTCAAGCGCTAATTTGGCACAACGAATCGCATCAATCACCACACCCGCAGAGTTGGGCGAATCCCAGACTTCAAGTTTTAATTCAACGTTTAAGGGGACATCGCCAAATGTCTGACCTTCCATGCGGAGGTAGCACCATTTGCGGTCCAAAAGCCAGGGGACATAGTCCGAGGGACCGACATGAACATTTTCCGCGCCGATGTCATACTTCAGAAGCGAAGTCACCGCTCCGGTTTTTGATATCTTCTTGGAGTGCAGTCGCTCCCGCTCAAGCATATTTAAGAAGTCGGTGTTGCCGCCGACATTGAGCTGCATCGTCTTGAGTAGTTTGACCCCGCGGTCGTTGAAGAGAGAAACCAGGGTGCGGTGAACTATCGTTGCCCCGACCTGAGATTTGATATCATCGCCAATCACCGGTAAACCCGCGGCTTTAAAGCGGCGGTGCCAATATTTCTGCGAGGCAATGAAGACCGGAATGCAGTTGACAAAGGCACAGCCCGCCTTTAAAACCTGTTCAACATACCACTTGGTGGCTTCTTCGCTGCCAACGGGCAGATAATTGACCACTACATCCACTTTGGCAGCCTTTAATTCTCTGACAATGTCAGCGGTTGAACCAGGTGCCTTCTCAATTATCTGGGAGAGGTAATAACCAAGGCCATCATGTGTCATACCCCTGATGACCTTAACCCCGGTTTTGGGAATATCGGTGAATTTATAGGTGTTGTTGGGATAGGTGAAAATCGCCTGACTGAGGTCTTTGCCCACTTTGCGTTTGTCAATGTCAATCGCCACCGCAAACTCAACGTCACGGATATGATAACCGCCTAAATTGACATGCATTATGCCGGGGATAAGTTCATCTTCCCGGGCATTGCGATAATAATAAATACCCTGCACCAGACTGCTGGCACAGTTGCCGACTCCGATAATTCCAACCCTTATCTTAGCCATTTTTTCTCCTGTTATCATAAATTATCATAGACATTTTCTGTACTAAGTCAACCAGGCCAGACATTCCCTAAAAACGGGTTGATGAGCAGCGCCCTGCCAAAAATGCCAGTCGCGCCATGACCTGGATAAAGCATCGTCTCCTGCCTTAGGAGCCCCTGGAGACGAGCAAGCGAAGCCTGCATTGCCCTTTCTGAACCACCGGGTAAGTCCACCCTGCCGATGGAGTCAAGGAAAAGGGTGTCGCCAGTGAAAGCATAATCTTTACCTAAGAGGCAAATGCTTCCCGGGGTGTGTCCGGGAGTATGAATGACCTGCAGGGTCTCAGCGCCTATTATCACCTCATCGCCATCAAGGAGTAGTCGGCTGGGTTGGAGAGGTTTTATATTCATTCCCATCATTATTGACAGGTTCACATCCGGGGAGTCAAGCATCGCCGCATCCAGTTTGTGTATCAGGATTCCGGCGCTGGTTGCTTGGATTACCGCGGTGTCGGCAGCAATGTGGTCGATATGGCCGTGGGTATTAATAACAAACTTTACCTCGCCTCCCAGGCTCGCAACCCGCTCAAGAATCAGTTCGCCATCTCCACCCGGGTCAATCACCGCCAGTTCATCACCAGATTTCAGAATGTAACAGTTGGTCAAAAGCGGACCAACCTCAAGCCGCTCAATCAGCGGTGCCGATTCCTTGTGAGTCGTATTCATTTAATCAGTCGGGCGTTCTTTCCTCTGCCTTTCACCTGCCAGCCCTCAAACTCAAGCAACCGAATCTTCAATCCCTGTCCGCCGGTAAAGCCACCCAGCCTGCCATTATGAGCAACAACCCGGTGACAGGGAAAAAACAGAGGCAAGGGATTATGCGCCATCACCTGACCAACCGCTCTTGCCGCTCCGGGTTTGCCTACCGCCCTTGCCAGTTTGCCATAACTCATCACCTCGCCGAACGGTATCATTGCTGTCCGTCTCAGCACAATGCGCGCAAAACTGCTCAAACCTGGCGCCTCAATTTGAAATCCACCCCTTTTCAGCCCGTGGCGCCAGACCTGCTCAATCCTCTTGCCCAGCCTTCTATCTGACTCACCATTACATCTGCTCCTTAATTGCGAACCGACAACCTTTCCTCCCTGCCAGAACACCTCAACCCAGCCAAAACCGAGCCGCGCCAAGCGCAGGCCCAATCGCTCGTCTGTTATCGTTTTCAAGAGTTTAATCATAATCTGACGAGTTGAAAAGTCAAGAAAACTTACCCGAAAGGGAATTGGGCATCGGGAATTAAAGAATTGGTAAATGACCAATGACCAAGTGTCATTCCGAGCCACGCTTTCCATCATTTAGAGCCTGACGAGAAATCCCTTGCTGTCCAATAAAACAACCAAAAGAATTTAGGTTTGGGAATAGCGATTGGCTAACTCATTTATTATAAGTGTGTTAGTGACTTGAACAATATTCAAGTTGAGATTGGGGGTTTATCCCGGGGGTTACTCCCCCTTTGAATCGGTTGCAGGGGTTGGTTTTTGAGGCGCTATTCGGCATTGAGTCTAAGGGGGCTGAAAGGTCTGTTAAGGATTGAACTCAGGAGTTCGCTTTTAATCTGTAAATAAAACTGGTGGGTAGGTGGTTGTTTCAGACCAAATGCAAGACCAGCGGTGAAACGGATGGGGACATAATGGGCAAGAATAAAGTCAAGGCTTAATTCCGCTCCTGCGCCGGCGCGCCATTGTTTTATGCCGTTTTTGATAGTATCGGCAATCAACCCGGCATCGGAGAATAGTGCACCGTTAATATTTGATAAGAAAATCGGGGTTTGCGCAAGACCATGTTCAACCCAGAGAAGCGGGATGCGGAACTCTAATCCGGCTGTGAGTGTATTTGCGCCGGTTATGCTGGAATCAGGATAACCACGAACTAAAAAGATGCCATCCTGATTTGTGAGTGCGAATGAGTTGAACCGCGAACTGTCGCCATAAGACATTCCTATTGTTAGTCTTGGACTTAAACTCCATGTTGCCGGAGGCATGCCAAGGAACTCTTTTAAATAAAGAAGCAGACGCAGTCGATTGAACCGGGATAGCAATCGCTTTGACTCGGGAATTGCGGAAATACCAAAGTTTCTGCCCTGAACTGGTGCCACACAGAATCTGAATTTGCGGGCGTTGGTGAACTGATAGGAAGCATCATAGAATAAGGTTGAGGTTGGGAAGGAGGACCGGGGATCGAAGATGGCGGACGGAGGAAAGGCTAAGGTTGTGCCTATGGTGATGGAGTGTGAGGCGTTTGTCTGGTAAAAGGGGAGTTCAAGCCCGAGTCTGGTTTTTTGGGTTTTTATTGTCCAGCTGGCAGCAAACGAAAAAATCGGTCGGAACCGATGCAGTTCGTAAAAGAGGTTGAGTTGCGGGGTCTTTTTTTGGTAGTTATATGTGGCGGTTGCCTGATACCGGTGAAAGCGCAAGACATCCCAGCCCAGTGTAATCACGCCGAAGGATGGAACCGAATCAAGGGTTATCCAGGGAAGCCAGAATTTAGGCAGGAGCGTCGGGAACGGGTTGTAATGATAAACTTCGGCTGAGCGCACGTCGGGTCCGACAGGAAAGTCTATTCGGGGATAATTATCAATGAACTCTGCTGCCAATTGCCAGTTCTCGAGAAGGTAGTCTATCAGGTTGATATCATAGCCGTCAGGTCCGAGCGTAGTAAGTGCTATTTTTTTGTTGTCAGGTGCTACCGCAGGCTGAAAAACACCGCTGAGCAGGTTGGTGCATTGGTAAAGTTTCTGGGTTTCAATCGCATAGGCATAAAGGTTGTAAATTCCGCTGCGGTCAGAAACAAAGAAAAGCACCTTGCCGGTTCTTGACCAAAAGGGGAATAAATCGCAGGCACGGTCCTGGGTGATGGGAATAAGCCAGCCATTTTTGATGTCGATGATTTCAATATCAGCATAGCCAGGCTCGCGCCAGACACCGACTGCTATCAAGCCGCCTTCAGGAGAGAAGCGAGGAGAATGGTAGTAGTTGGGAGCGGTCTGTTCAGCGATGACCATGCGCTCGTTAGTCTGGTAGTTTAAAAGTATTAATCTGCTCATTGCTGAATCGTTGGTGACATAAGTAATAGTGGCACTGTCTGGCGCAAAGTCAGGGTCAGATGCCCTTTGTCCAAAGGTGATTTGCCTCTGGGTGCGGCGGGTAAGGTCGTATAGGAAGATGTCGGACTGGTAAAAGCCCTTTTCTTTAACACGCATTTCGGTAAATGCTAAAAGGTTGTTGTCAGGAGAGATGCTGAGGTTGCCAAAAACTTCACCATGGTGAATTGTGGTGACGGTGTTGGTGCCAAAGTCATAAGTTTTGATTGACCGAGGTTCTTTACCGGATGCGGAAATGTAATAGAGCCTGCGACCGGTGCGAGACCAACAGGGGGAGGAGGTGTTGAATCCTTCAGAAGTGATTTTTATAAGGAAGGAAGGGGGGCAAAGGGAAATAAGTGAGTCTGCGCTTTGTGTCAGGCTGTCCTGATACTCTTTGTAAAAACAGGGAAAATTGGCTGAGAGGATTTTTGAGGCAGTGAGGTTTTCAAGGAAGGGGAGTTGGCGTGAATTTTGGCGGTTGAACAGTTCCCACATAGAGTCGCCTTTTTGGGCAGCGATAAAGGAGACAAATGCGGAGCCGTAAAGATATGGGGAGGTTGATGATGGGAAGCGTTGGAGGTCGTAAATGGCGCAGCGGTCAAGTGATAGGAGTTGACGGTTGGTCGCTGAGGTGAGGAGGACGGAGCGGTATTCAGGGCTGCGTGCCCTGCCGAAATTGGTGAAACGTGTTTCGTTGTAAACTGCGTAGCCTTCAATTAGCCAGGCAGGCAGGAGCGCATTCGGAAGGATAATGTTGCCGAAAATCCGCCTTAATAAAAGCGGAATACCTGCGGTCTGGTCGAGTTGCGTTATGTGCGAGTATTCGTGAATAAGGAGCGCGCGCAACCAGTTGTCGGTGTTTGATTCGTCGGGTCCAGGAGGAAACGGGAAGATGACAATCGTGGGTTCAGGAAATGGAGTGGCGTAGCCGTTGTAATAGTCGTAGTAATCGGCAATGACCAGTTGAGTTTTGGTGCGTGGGACCAAAACACCGTTTGTCAGAAATGTCTCCCTTACTTCTTCAGCGGTCTGAGCGACTTCGGTGATAAAGTCAAGCCTTTCTTGGGTCAGAGCACCCTGACACGGGAAGTGAACGGAAAAATGCTCGGTCTCCATCGTGAACCAGTTGAAACCAGGCTCAAATGAGATGCCCGGAGGGGAAAATAGGCTGAGGTTGAGGCTTGCCCCGAGCGGACAGAGAGGGATTTCTCGACAAGCTCGAAATGACAAGGAAGTCGAGGGGTTGAGAGGTTCGAAATGACAGAAGAGAAGGAAAATCAGGGAAGTCAGCATGAGTCGTTAAAAGTAGGTTCAGGTTGAGGTCGGGCGAGCAGTCTTTTGATTAACAATGTGGCATAGGAGCCGGGCGGAAGGATAAAGGATATGCGAAGTTTGGTTTTTTCAGGGTAAAGTTCGTCAGGTTCGGGATTGGTGATGTTTAACTGCTCAGGCTTGAATGTGGCTGAACGGTCATAGGGTTTGAAAAAGATGTTTTTGATGCGGAATTTAAGTTTTAAACGGTTTAAGTCCAAACCTTCGTCGTTCAGGACGGTCCGTGCGCTGCGTGCTACACGGTCATCCACAAATCGGGTTTTTGGTCCTAATGCGGGGATGGTAAGATGGGTTAGATACTGGTGTTGTTCAGGGGTGAGGCGCTCGTAAAAAAACATCTCACCGAGGGTGTAACGGATTTTAAGCGTTGCGAGTCCTAACAGGTCCAGAAATCTCGCTAATGTCTGATTCCAGAGCCAGGACTGGTATGCGACGATAAAAAGCTCAAGCAGTGTCTTGGGGAGCAGCTGAACCGCACCAGGGAAATCTTTGGGATGGGAGTTCAGATAGAGGAGTGCTGGTCGGGCTTCAAAAGGGGCAATTTTTAAGCATTTTGTCCAGTTGCCCCAGTTTGCCGCCAGTTCTTTTTTGCGTTTACGATTTTTTTGGTCGTCACCAGAACCAGGCGTGGCAAGAAACAGTTTCAAGGCACCGTTGTAGTGTCCTTGAATCAGTTTGCGCGCGATGAAACCCGCTTTGTGCCGGGCTGAACCAAAGCGCTGGTCGTCATAGTAGTTAGGAACACCATCGTGCCTTATTAACGGTAGCGCATGGGTAATAAGAGTGAGTTCATTTGTATCAAGAGAGCGCAAAGTAATCTCAAACCTGTTGCCAATCAGGCTGGCAGGGGTAACCGGTTCGTCAGCCATACCAATGCAGGTAAGAGACCAGTTAGGTGCATTTATCACAGCCGGTCCTTTGCCCGGAAGAGAAAAAAACTGAACCGAAGAGGAGTAGCGGTCTTTAAGGCCGGCGCGGGATAACCCCTTGAGTCCATAACGCAACTGGACCTGACGGATAACATCAAGGGTATTCCAGAAGCGCTTTTCCAAACGGTAGATTGAATAGGCGCCATCTTTTTTGAGTTTGAGCCGGATAAGTTCCTGGACTCGGAAGTCTTCAGGACGGCATTTTATCTTCATCCGCGCAGATTGCGGATTATCAAAAGCCCACCGATGATGAGGAAAATAATGCCAGCAATAATCTGCAACCAGCGCAGCGGAAAGAATCTTGTCAGGTTTGAGCCCAATAGCGCCGCCAGTAAAGATGAGAGTGTGAGCGCCAGCGAACTGGCTGAAAATACCGCCCAGAATGATTTCAACCCCGCAGCAAAGGAAAGTGTTGCCAGTTGGGTCTTATCACCCAATTCGGCAAGGAAAATCGCTATAAAAGTGGCACAAAAGGTTTTCCAGTCCATTTGTTAAACCCCTTCCATTAAAGCCTTGAGCTCAGTTGCCTTACCTGCGGGGCTGACGCTCAGTTCTCTGTCAATGCGCCGAACCAGACCTGAGAGCACTTGCCCCGGTCCTACTTCGAGAAACCTCAGGCAGCCAATCTCTCTTGCGCTTTGAATTGTCAAAACCCACTGCACTGGCGATATTAACTGCTTCTCAAGATTGGCGCGGACCTCACGAGCGTCTTGGGTAATTGTGCCGGTGACATTCATTATAACCGGACACCGAGGCGGATAGATTTCGAACTTTCTTATGTAATCAGCAAACTTGCGTGCTGACTCGGTGAGGAGCGGCGAATGGAACGCGCCCGAAACCGGCAGGGAAACAACCTTCAGCGCGCCTTTAGCCTTAGCCATTTCCATTGCCCTCTTCACCGCATCCGGTTCCCCTGCTATCACTGTTTGCTTCGGTTCGTTGTAATTAGCCGGCACAACCACACCACCAGCCTCAACGCAAACCGACTTCACCACCTCCTGGTTTAGTCCAATGATTGCCGCCATTGCCCCGGGTCTTTTCTTCCCCTCCTGAAACATCAACTCTGCCCGGCATCTCACCAATTTCAAAACTGTTTCAAATTCAAAACAGCCCGCAGCATAAAGGGCAGAGTATTCGCCTAATGAATGTCCGGCGGTTAGAGCAACCTCAAATTTACGCTCTCCAATTTCCGAGTTCAAGACCGAAAGGGCTGCCAGCGAATGGGTCAAAATGGCTGGCTGAGTATAACAGGTCTTGCGCAACTCCTCTTCCGGACCTTCAAAGGAAAGCCGCTTTATCGGCAGTTCAAGGATATCTTCGGCTCGGTCATAAACAGTTCGCGCAGAGGGAAATGATTCATAAAGGTCAGCGCCCATCCCAACATATTGCGAGCCCTGACCAGGAAACAGGAGTCCAGGATAGTTCATAGTTATTAGTTTATAGTTATTAGTTCACAGTTCAACCAAAAACCGTCTCGGATAGTTCCCAGTTCCAAGAACTAAGAACTAAGAACCAAGAACTAATAACCAAGAACTATCAACCAAGAACTAATAACCATTAAGGGTAAATGTGAATTTCTATTCGGGAATACTTCGGCTTCAATCCGGGAATGAATTTTGGAACGACCTTGAGAGTGTCTTTAGGTAATAC
>CAZNRV010000036.1:0-17451 GCA_964575495.1 uncultured bacterium | reverse complement strand
CTTGGACTGTGTAGAGACCGTGAACCGCAATCGTATCAAACTTAAGTTTCTTTGCCCGCTGCCAGCGTTTTTCCCTTTCGTCAAGCAGCGCCTTTGCTTCTTCGATATAGGACTGGACACCACTGGCAGCAGGCACAGATTTATTCATCATAACTCCTCCTGTTTTTTATTTTTAAATCATAAAAGAGCATAGTCTGAATGTCAATTATATTCTAAATACCATTTCACGGCTTTTCTTATGATTTAGTTAAACCCTATCCTTTGGGTTCAGTTAGGGTAAGATTCCAATTCTAAATATTAAGCCTTTAGCTGGAGCAGGTTTTAAGAATAACTATGATGACCAAAATTAGCCCCGGGATAATACCCTAATAAAAATTGAATTCAGGCTAAGTTGCGCAGATGTGAGGGATAACCTGATTTCAGCCCACAGAGTTTTGTGTATTTTTATGTACACTTAGCTTTTGAACCGGCTGGTATTGAGAAAGGAGAAAGTTAACAATTGTAAATAACTGGGTTTTAGTCTTTGCAACTAAAATTTTCTTGACTTTAAGAATAATATCGGTAATATTATTTATTCTACTGTTTTGCGCGCTGTATTTTAATTTAAGGAGGATTTATGGCGTTAATAGACGAAGTTAAGGCAATTATTGCGGAGAAACTGCCTGATGCGGCAGGAAAGTTGAGTCCGGACGCCCGGTTTCAGGAGGATTTGGGCGCGGATTCGCTGGATATTGTGGAACTGGTCCTGGCGTTTGAGGACAAGTTCGGAATAAAGATTCCGGATGAGGATTCACAGCAACTGACCACCGTTGGTAAGGCGGTTGAGTATTTGGAGCGGAAACTGCAGGAGAAGAAGACGGCTGCGGGCGAGTCCGGTCAGTAGTCTTCTATTGATGAGCCCAAAGCGCTGAGCGAGGATAATATGGCAAATCGGCGCCGGGTTGTTGTTACCGGTCTGGGTGCGATTACACCTCTGGGCAATGATGTGTCCACCTACTGGCAGAATCTTTTGAGCGGCAAAAGCGGGGTGGCGCGCATCGGCGCATTTGACCCTGCGGATTTGAGTGTGCAGATAGCGGCAGAGGTGAAAAACTTCAATCCCCTTGACCGGCTGGATGCGAAACTGGTGAAACGGTCAGACCGTTTTACCCAGTTTTCCTTGTGGGCGGCAGCCGAGGCGGTTGAGGATGCCGGTCTGGATTTGTCCAAGGAGGACAAGGATAGGGTGGGCGTTATTGTCGGGTCAGGTATGGGTGGCATCGCCACCTGGGAGAAGGAGCATGAGACATTTGTCAAGCGCGGTCCCAGGCTGGTCTCGCCGCTTTTGATTCCGATGATGATACCTGATATGGCTTCAGGTCAGATTGCCATCGTTTACCAACTGCGTGGTCCGAATTACTGCTCGGTTTCAGCGTGCGCCTCAGGCGCGCATGCCACAGGCGTTGCGTTCAGACACATTCGTGAAGGAGATGCCGATGTGATGATTACCGGCGGTTCTGAGGCGCCAATAACCAAGTTTACAGTAGCGGCATTTGCCAATATGGGTGCACTTTCAAAGCGTAACGATGAACCTGAGCGTGCCTCAAGACCTTTTGACCGGCAGAGGGATGGGTTTGTTGTTGCTGAGGGGAGTGCGGTTTATATCTTAGAGGAGTTGAATCACGCACTCAAGCGCGGGGCAAAAATTTATTGCGAGGTTGTCGGGTATGGCGCGAGCGCTGATGGTTATCACATTACCGCACCTGACCCTGATGCTTTGGGTGCGGCGCTGGCGATGAGGCAGGCGCTCAATGATGCCGTGGTTCGACCGGAAGAGGTTGATTATATCAATGCCCATGGCACATCGACACCCCTGAATGATGCCAGTGAGGTGAAGGCGATAATGGAGGTTTTTGGCGACTATGCGAGCCGGCTGGTAATTAACTCTACCAAATCAATGATTGGACATGGTCTGGGTGCTGCCGGTGCAATGGAGTTTGTTGCGATGGCACTGGCGATAAAAGAGGGAAAGGTTCATCAGACCCTCAATTTTCAAGAGCCGGATGAAGGGGTTAATCTTGACTTTGTCAAGGGTGGCGCACGCCCAGTGAAAATCAGGGTGGCGCTCTCAAACTCCTTCGGGTTTGGCGGTCACAACTGTTCGTTGTGTGTAAAATCATTTGCGGGGTAAAAAAATTATGAATATCATCTGCTGCATAAAACAGGTACCCTCCACCGAGACGAAAATCCGGATTAACTCGGCAACCGGGCTGGTTGACACGAGTGAAGTGGAGTGGGTGATAAACCCTTACGATGAGTATGCCTTGGAGATGGCTCTCCGAATAAAGGAGGCTCTGGGCACGGGCAAAATTACCGCCATCAGCCTCGGTCCGGAGCGGACAAAGATGGCTCTGCGCACTTCGCTGGCAATGGGTGTTGATGAGGCGGTGCAGGTGTGGGATAATGCGTTTGAAGGGCTCGATGGGCTTTCACTGGGGCGGGTTCTTGCAGCGGCGATTAAGAAATTGGAGTTCAATCTGGTGTTATGCGGCAAGCAGGCGATTGATGACGATATGGCTCTGGTCCCGCAGGCGATTGCCCATTTTTTGGGAATCGGTCACTGTGCGGTTGTCCCTGAGGTGGAATTGACTCGGCTCGGAGACAATGAAATCATCTGCTCTCGTGAGGTTGAAGGTGCAACCGAGGTTGTTTATGCACAACTGCCCTGCCTGATTACTGTGCAGAAGGGTAAATTTCAGCCTCGTTACCCCACTCTGAAGCTGATGATGGCGGCAAAACGCAAAGAGATTCCGGTCTGGGATATGGCAGTAGTTGGAATTGACCCAGCACAACTGACAAAAATGGTTGTCTGTCTTGGGCACAAATTGCCACCGCAACGCAAGCCTGGCAGGGTGCTGGAAGGTGAACTGACACAGGTTGTGCCGGAACTGGTTCGGCTCCTGCGGGAAGAGGCAAAGGTTATCTGATGTTTGACCGGCAACTCTCCCAGGAGCGCCTTCTGGTTGGCATCGGCGGTAACCTCGGGTCGGGTAAAACCACGGTAGCTCAGGAACTGCGGCGCTATGGTGCGCGGGTTATTGATGCGGACCAGATTGGAAAAAGCCTTTTGCAGAAGGGGAGCGAGGAGTATAAGAGACTAGTTGCCGCCTTTGGTAAACAAATCCTTAAATCTACCGGTCAAATTGACCGCAAGGTCTTGGGCAAAAAGGCGTTTTCATCTAAAGCGAGTTTAAAGAAATTGAATGAGATTATGCATCCGCCGCTCTTAAAACGGTTGCGGGAGGAGATTAGCCGGGCAAAACAGGGTCTGGTGGTGATTGATGCCGCGCTTCTCTTTGCTTGGGGTCTTTACAAGGAGATGGACGTGTCGATCTTGGTGACCGCACCAGATGAATTGCGCCTGAAGAGGATGGTGAAATTGGGATTGACCCAGGCAGAGGCGATGCAGCGGCTGAAGATGCAGGGTAGTGATACCAGATTCTGGGCTCAGGCAGACTTTGTCTTGGAAAATAAGGGTTCACTGGCAGAACTCAAGCGCAAAATCAGGGCGCTCTGGAATTACTTTTATTCCCACCGCTTAGAAGAGTTAAAGGCAAAAAAGACGGGGTCGTGAAGCTTTCCCAGGTTCCCCTGCACGAACTGGAGATAAGTGACAGGCTTGTCAGGGCAGCAACACCCTACATTCTTGAGTACAGTGAGGTTGCGCAGATGGTTAACGACTTCTTTGGGATTTATCGGGAGCTCATCAATAGTGATGCTATTAGACTCGGACCGCGGGAAAGGGAGGCAAACGCTGAGAGTTATGCCTTAATTAGTGGTGCGGGTGAAATCGGCAGATTCTATGTTGTTTATGACATAAACGAGACGCGGCTGGCGATCGAGTTGCCCGAGGATGAAGCGAGCAAGGTTTACCGTCTTTTGCGCGAGCAACGCATCGTCACGCCTGACCTTGGTTCAATCCGAGCAATGATGTCGGGCAATCTTGCTGAAACCTTGGCGGCAATCTTCTGGCAGATTGGTGCGATTAAGGTCAGTCTGGGCGACTTAAGACCGCTTTTCAAGGTGGATGATAACCGCAATTTCAGTCCTATCTACATTGATGTCAAGGGACTTTCCAACTACCCGTCGGTTCTGGACTTTGTTTTGAGCGCAAGCGCGCTGCTCGTGCGTAATCTTAATTTTGATGTTGTCTGCGGCATTGAAGCAGGTAGTATTGCACTCGCGGCTCTCCTTGCACAGAAACTGTCCAAGCCGATGTTTTTTGCCAGACGGGAGTTGCGTTATCCCGAGGCAAGTCCGTTTGAAGGGGTAAAGAGTCATGAACTTTTCCGCAAAAAGGTGCTGTTAGTTGATGATACCCTTGTGCATGGATGGACCAAAACCCGTGTCATTGAAAAACTGCGCACAGGGGGAGCAAAGGTGGACTACTGCTTTGTTATCTTTGACCGGCAGCAGGGTGGCGAAGAGGAACTGGCGCACCTGAAGGTGAAGCTTTTCTCTTTGACTAACAGGGATGCAGCACTTTCCGAAAAGATACCTCGTGAGATAAGTTTCCTCACCGATAAAGAGTATCTTGAGGTGAAGGAGTATTTTAAAGACCCGGCGGAATGGCACCAGTGCCGCGGTCTTAATTTTTCCCCACTCGTAAAAAGTTGACTTCTCAATTTTGGCAATATAATATTAATCAAAATAATTAATTGAAAGGAGGTTGCGTGATTTGGCACTACGACTGCCCGATTTGCGGTCAGCCGGTATCTGTTGACTGGGACCGCCACAAAGACGAAACGATTTGTCCGAAGTGTCGGGTTTCCCATTACCCCCCAACTCCGGACGAAGACCCTTTTGCCTATGTCAGCGGACCGAAGTGGCCCCCAGAAATAGAAAGAAGCGTAATCGCCCGCAAAGGCGCGGGTTGCGCTGTCCCAGGCTGTTTTGCCGATTACTCTACCCTTGGCTATCGTAAACCACTTTCTTCTGGTAGCAGGATTTGCGTAGATAATTTGGTGCCGGTATGTACTAAACATGCTTTGGAGATTGCTGAAAAGGGTTATGACAAGTGGGTGCAGGAGTTAAAGGAAAGGCAGGTAGAAGGTCAGGCAACATTTACAAGTACCGAACAGGAGATAGAACTGCCACCTTTTATCCCTCCAGAGGAGAAAGCAATCAGTTATGTCCAGCCTATTGCCCAGAGTTGTGAATCGCACCTGACACCGCAGCCGGGCAAGAAGCCGGTGATAATGGCTACATTTCTGCGTGGTCGGACAAAAAGGGTTGTTTTTGATTACGACTGGGAAATCAAAGGTAAGGCAAGGGTAAAGGTGTTTTTGGTCGCTTGGCCAAGAGGGGAAATGCCCTATCTTGATTTTTTAGGGAGTGAGGATTTCAAAGGAACGACTATAGAAAAGGAGCATCAGGCAGAGAAAGATTCCAAAGGCGCTACCAGTATTATTCTTGATTTACCAGGAACTCCCTTAGGGCGCTGGGTTGCAGCGGTGGTTTTAAGCGGTGAGGGCGATTTTGTGATAAGGGATTTTGTCCTTGCTGCTACTGATTGAGGTTTAGTGCTAATTTGAGCCGGAAGAACAATTCCTTCGCAGGGACCTCAATCTGTTCCCCAGTTAAGAGGTTTTTTAGTGCGTAGGTGCCCCGTTGAAGTTCATCGGCGCCAACGATAAGGGCGCAAGTTGCGCCGGTAATATCGGCAAGGTGCAGTTGGCGTTTTAGTTTCGGGGTATCATATGACATCTGGCAAGGGATGCCGTGAGCGCGCAGTTGTGCTAAAAGGTTCTGAGCATTGGTAAGTTCTTTTTCGCCGGTCCAGATGAGAAAGACGAAATTGCGCCGGTTGTGTTCTGCTGTCTTTGCTGGCATCGCCAGAAGGGTACGCTCCAAGCCGATGGCAAGCCCGATTGCCGGTGTCTTCAGTCCGCCAAACTCCTCAAAAAGGTAGTCATATCTACCGCCGCCACCAAGGCTATTCTGCGCGCCCAGGACCGGAGAGACAAACTCAAATGTGGTGCGGTTGTAGTAGTCGAGGCCGCGAACAAGCCGGTCGTCAATCTCAAAGGTGATGCCGGTGCGGCTGAGCAGTTCGGTAAATTGTGCGAAATGTGCCTGACATTGTGGACAGAGGTACTTGCGAGGGACGGGCGCGCCGGCAAGCAACATCTGGCAGGTTTCTTTTTTACAGTCAAAAACGCGTAAAGGGCTTAATTTTAGACGCTCGTGACAGTCAAGACAGAGGCTGTGTTTTTTCTGTTCAAGGAATGTTACCAGAGTCTGGCGAAATTCAGGTCGGCATTCACGGCAGCCGATAGAGTTGACTTTGACAGAACATTCAGCGACACCGAGGTGCTCAAAGAATTTTACCCCAAACTGGACGACCTCGGCATCGACAAGAGGGCTTGCCTCGCCAATTGCCTCAATTCCCAACTGATAGAATTCCCGATAACGTCCTTTCTGGGGCCGGTTGTAACGGAAACAGGGGGCGATATAAAAAAGCCGACAGGGAATCTTGAGGCGGTTCTCAAGCACCGCACGAACGACGCCGGGTGTGCCTTCAGGTTTTAAGGTGAGGCTGCGTTCTGCCCGGTCGGTAAAGGTGTACATCTCCTTGGTAACGATGTCGGAAGAGGCCCCCGATGCCTTGACAAAAACTTCGGTGTGCTCAAATGTCGGGGTGACAACCTCCTGATAACCGTAAAGGTATGCGAGCTGGCGGAAGGTTGACTCAATCAATAACTTCTGCTTGGATTCAGGCGGGATAAAATCCCGCGTTCCTTTTGGACGGCTGTGTTTAGGCATGGTTATTTCAGACGGGTTGTGATTTCATAACAAACAACCCCTAATAATAGCCCGATGAGATTGGAGATGAGGTCGGCACCTTCATACTGACGTTGGGTTGGCAGGGTACGCTGGAGAAATTCGGTTCCGATGGCAATGGTAAGAGAAATGAAAAGCGAGAGGTAAGGTGCTGCACTCTGTCCTAAAGCACCCATTACCACAAAAAGTCCGGTGTGAATGGTTTTATCCAGACCGTGCAGCAGCCTTTTCTGGGGCATCCTGCCTATTGGCACAGTAATGGCAATAATAGTGATGACGACCCAGATAACATAAAGGCTGCGCGCTAGCCAGAGTTTATTCACCCTCACTGCGAACAATCTCCTTTATCCGCATCAACCGGGTGAGGTTCTGTCGTTCTGCCTCTGCAAGCCGGAAGGTTATTGAGCGCACCGCCTCTTCAATTGAGGGTATCAGGATAAACTCAAGGGCATTGACCCTGCGTCTGGTTCTTTCCAGTTCGCCCGCGAGAATCTCCAGCGTCTTTTCCTTCTCCGCGAGAACCAAAAGGGAATCTAACAATTTCTCAAGTGAAATTAGGGCAAAGTCCAGTTCGGCAGAGGTCTTGACAAAACCATAGCAGCGGGTTCTGCCGGAGATGGTTTTGGTGAATACCGGCACCTGAATGTTCATTATGCTTCTCATCCCGAAGTCAACCAAGATTTTGCGGGTCGGGACCATCACCGCCTCATCAAGAAACTTGGGCTCATAGGCGTTGCGAGCCAGCGCAAATCTGCCCAACACAAGCCGACTTTCGGTCTGAACCCGCTGACGGTGGAGCCTGATTTCACTCACCAACTCAAGCAGCCTGCGCATCAGTTCCTGTTGTTTGTCTTTTAAGAGTTTATGACCGCGGCGGGCAATAACCAGTCTGCGCCGCAGGCGCATAAGCTCCATCCGTGTGGCGCTAACTGCAAGTTTCATCAGGGTAATTTTACTAAGAAAAGTTAGAAAGTCAAACCGCTTGCGTCTGACTCAACGACTCAGCCGCAAAATGGCGATATCTTTGGTGCGATTACTGCAATCGGCAGCGAGGAAGACATCGTTGTCATAGAGAATTGCTTTTGCCTCGCAAGCGCTACCAGCAGCAAACTGTCTTTCTCATACCGAAAGCGCATTAGATATGTATTCAAATACCAAGATTTGTCTTCTCCTTGGGGTCAATCCAGGCATAACTTTTTGTGTGAGATAAAATTTCTAATGCATTGTAAAAAAGTAAGTTATATCATTTATTGGTTTCCGGATGTTAAATTTGGTGTTAAGGTTAGCATTTTGGGGGGGTTCATTGGGAAGAGGCTTTTGGGTTTGGTTGACACAGTTAAAAGGAGGGGTAAAATTATTTAAAATGAACAGTTTGGGTCTAAGTGTTCGATATTTGATGGTCCTTGCTTTGTTCTTATGGACAGTGATTTTACCTGCAGGTTGTCGCCCGGTTAGCAAAAAGGTAAAGGTGAGGTTCTGGCATGCGATGGGTAGTGAGGCGCAGAAAACCTTAAAGGAGATGGTGACAAGATTTGAGAGAGAGAATCCGGACATAAAGATTGAATTAGTGGGGATGGGTAATTATGACGCGCTTGCGCAGAAGCTTTTGGGTGCGGTTGCCACCTCAAGCCCGCCCACAATCGCCCAGATGTATGAAAACTGGACAACCCAGTTATATGCCGCAGGCGAACTTGAGTTCCTTGAAGATTACATCGTTGGTCCTGATGGTGTGAACGCCGAGGAACTGGCTGACATTTATCCTGCTCTGCTTGAGAACAATCGCTGGGATGGCAGGATTTTGACGCTGCCATTTAACAAGAGCGTTCCGGTTTACTATTATAATGTTGAGATGCTGAACCAGGCAGGCTATGATACCTTTCCAAAAACCTGGGCTGAATTTCACACGATGTGCCGGAAGGTGGTTCGGCGGTCACGAGCAGGTGAGATAAAAACCTGGGCAACTGCAAATGGAACTGACATCTGGATATTCGGTTCGATGCTGTTTCAGCGTGGGGGCAGGTTTCTTTCACAGGAGGATGGGAAACCCGAGTTCAACAGCTCAACCGGGGTTGAGGTTTTAAAGTTTCAGGTTGACCTGATTCTAAAAGACAGTGTCCAGACAGCCGCGAGCGGGAGAAATCCCATGGATGACTTTCTTGTGGGCAGGATTGCAAGTCTGACCGGTAGTTCAACATGGCGTGCGCCGATTTATGGTCAGGAGAATTTTCAAGTGGGGATGGCGCCGATTCCGGTTGAAGGCAAGCCGGCAGCAATCATCTATGGCACCAACATAGGAATGTTCAAGAAGGCGACAAAGGCTGAAAAGGATGCTGCTTGGTGCTTTATCAGATGGTTTATTTCTCCAGAACAGCAGGTTGAATGGTCGCTCGGCACCTGGTACGTGCCAATCTACCGGCGCTGTCTTGATGAACCGCGGTTACAAAAGCGGTTTGCTGAGACTCCGGGTTTGCTTGCCGCTTACCGGCAGATGGAATACGGAGTGTTTGAGCCACGCGGGCTCAAATGGCTTGCAGGCAGGAAGGCGTTGGTTGAAGAATTGGAGGCGGCAACTTTTGGATACAAAACCCCGCAAAAGGCGCTAAATGATGCCGCTACCCGTTACCGTCAGAACTGATAATCAATTTAGCGGTATTTAGGGTAACTAACCCGGTCCAAAATTAGACCTTGAGCTGGTGCTGCGGTGAATGGCTTGCTGTTTTTCCCAATAAGTGCAGCTTTGATATCCTTTAATGTTATTTTGCCTGCTGCATAGGCAACAAGAGAACCGACAATCCGACGGACCATTTTATAAAGGAAGCGGTCGCCGGTGATTTTTATCACTATCTCATCACCTTTCCTGATGACGCGAATTAACCTGATGGTGCAGATGCCTTTTCCTGACCGAATTGAGCAAAAGGCATTGAAATCTTTTTTGCCCAGGAAGAGTCTTGCCCCACGCTGAAGTCTTTTTAGATTGAGGGGATGATAGATTTCCCAGGCAAAGCGCCGTCTTAAAGGTGAGCGGTTGCAGATAATGGAGTAGGAGTAGGTTTTGGTTAGGGCGCTGTAACGGGCATGGAAATCATCAGGGACAATTTCAGCCGCTTTGACAAAGATGTCAGACGGGAGATAAAAGTTAAGCGCAGCCGCAATCCTTGCCGGCGGCAGGCGGTCAGGGCAATGAAAGTTGGCAACATAATTGTGTGCTGAGACACCAGCATCAGTTCTACCACAGCCATAAACACAAATATCCTGCCCGAAGATTTTTTTTAGCCCGTTTTGCAAAATTCCCTGGATTGTTGGCTGCTGAGCTTGAATCTGCCAGCCGGCATAATTGGTGCCATCAAACTCAATTGTCAGGCGGACGTTGGGCATCAGATAATTAGGGTTAAGATTAGAAACAGTGCGGCGGGCAAGATAAGAGCGAGGTCAAGCGGTCGAAATGCGGTCGTCAGGTAATGGGATTCCTTGGCTGCGCTCGGAATGACAGAGGAAGATGCCGTTTGGACGGCAAGTTTTTTTTCTGATTCAGTAATACGCTGAGCAATTGCTTCAGGCAGATTGCGCAAACTTTTGACACGGAGAGATGAAAAATCGGGCAAAATGGTCAAAGTCATTGTCACAATTTCATTGCATTCCTGTTCTGGTATGTGCATTAATTTAAATAATTTGCGAAACAAAGTAATCATTTCTTCAGGGGGTGTGGAACGGAATAGTAACGAGATAAGCAAGAAGGTCCAGAAAAGGCGTGCGGACAAGGCAAACCCAATAAGTGCGCCATCCAGACTTAACCCGAATGTTCCACTTCCGAGTGCCAAAAGGCTGTTGATGAGTACAAGACAGGGTGTTAGAAAGATAAACGCTCGGGCTGAGTGGAAGATAGTTTTCCGTCGGTCTATGAAAAACCAAAAGACAATAAGAATCAATGCTGCTGGTACCACTTCAATTGTTCTGTTTAGCGTGAAGAGACCAGGCAGGCAAATGAGCGCGGTAAGGAGTCTGGCGCCGACGCTGACCCCTGGCGGCTGGTGTCTGCCGGCTGTTGTATTCAGGCTTTGTGCTTTTTCAGACACTTCATACACAGTCGAGCGTAAGGAATAACCTCCAGTCGAGCCAGGGGAATCAGTTCGCCGCATTGTTCGCATAAGCCATAAGTGCCTCTGGCAATGCGGTCAAGCGCTTCATCAATTTCACGCAGTGCGCTGGACTCAATTGACTTCAATTGCGAGGCGAATTCCCGCTGATAGTTTTCAGTGCCTTGGTCAGCGATATGGGTGCGATGGGTGGAAAGGTCACCGGTTGCTATGGGTGTATCCATTATTTCGCTGGTAAAAATCCTTTGTCTGAGGATGCGTTGTTTTTCTGCTAGGAGCAGTTGTTCCATCCGCAGCAGGTCTTTTTTATTGAGCGGCGCGCGGGGGCGGGTCTTTTGTTTTTTAGGCATTATGTCCTCCTTAATGTAACCCGAATGGGGTTCTGGTTGATTTCAAATTCGCCCTGGATATCGGCTTCGGTCAACGGCTCAAATTTAATTTGGAGCGTCAGTGTTTCCTGCCGGATGTATTCAGAAAACATCTTTATAGCCGCTATCAGTTTTTCATTTCCCGAACAGCCAATGATGATGCGGTCGGTAACATTGAAACCGGCATTCTTGCGTAAAATCTGAATCCGGCGTATCAGTTCGCGCGTGAGACCCTCGTATTCAAGTTCTGGTGTCAGCGTTGTGTCAATTCCGATGGTAAAATTGTTATTTTCCTGAGTAATTATTCCGACCGGCACAATTTCATCTGGTTCTAAAATCATGACCTCGCGGATATTAAGTTCTTCTTTGATGATTTCTAAATAGGGCTCGAGCCAGGTTTTGGATTCCGAATCCTTTGAGCTGAGAAACATACGCAGCAAAGGCTGGCGTACTTTGATTTGTGCCTTTTCTCGGGCGGCGTGTCCGAGTGAAACAATGGTGCGGACATTCTTCATCTCCTGTTCAAGTCCGGGGTTAATCATATTAGAGTCAGATTCTGGATAAAAGCATAGATGGACACTTTCCGGTGCCTTTGGGTCGCAGCTGCGCACTAAGTTCTGATATATCTCTTCGGTGAGAAAGGGCATGAAGGGCGCAAGCAGTTTAATAGTGGTCACGAGACAGGTGTAAAGCGTATAATAGGCTGCTGATTTGTCCCTGTCTCCGGCTGACTTCCAGAACCGGCGGCGATTGCGGCGGACATACCAGGTTGATAATTCGTCAATAAACTCCTCAGCTGTCAGCGCAACTGTGGCACAGTCATAGTCATCCAGCCTTTCTCGGGCAAGGGTGACAAAGGAGTTGAGCCGGGATAGAATCCAGCGGTCAAAAAGTGTTAAATCAACGGGTTTGACATCAAGGCGAGTAGGGTTGATGTTGTCAATGTTGGCATAGGTGATGAAAAAGCCGTAGACATTCCACAAGGTCAAGAGTTTACGTTTGACCTCGGTGCCCACTTTAAATCCGAACAAAAGGTTCTGTTCCGGATTATGGCGGCAGAAGACCCAGCGCATTACATCTGCCCCCATCTTTGCTACCGCTTCCTCAACCTCGATGGCATTGCCCCATGATTTGTGCATTTCCCTGCCGTCTTCGGCTTTCATTGTCGCATAACCTAAGACTGTGTAGAAAGGAGCACATTTTTCCAAAACGGTACTCATAGCTAAGATGGCGTAGAACCAGTTCCGAAACTGACCGGGAAATGACTCGGTGATGAAGTCAAAGGGAAACCACTCCTGCCAGTATTGCCGGTTGGTCAAGTAGTGAGTGGTAGAGAAAGGAACGATGCCGGCATCAAGCCAGGGGTTACCAACATCCTTAATTCTTGCAGCAGAACTGCCACACTTGAAGCAACGAATTTTCACTTCATCAACCCAGGGACGATGAGGAGTGTGGCCGTAAAACCTTTCCCAGCCTTCAACTGACCTTTCCCTTAATTCATCTTGAGAACCAATGACATCGAACCAACCGCAGGTGCATTTATAAATCGGCAATGCAAGACCCCAGTATCTTTTTTTGGAGATGCACCAATCGGACATATTCCTCAGCCAGTCCAGTTCACGTTCAAGTCCAAATTCAGGAATCCAGCGGACTTGCCTGGCAGAGTTCATTATTTCTTCACGAAGCGGGTCTACCGCAATGAACCATTCGTCAACCAATCGGAAAACCAGTTCCTCACCGCACCGCCAGCAGACTGGATAACGGTGGGTGTAATCCTCGACCTTGAACAGCAAACCTTTTGCTTTAAGGTTGTTAAATATCGCCTGTGCAACTTCGCCTGCCTCTTTACCAGTGAGCCAGTCGAAATTATCCCTGAAGGTTCCGTCCTCAAGTAGCGGTGCAATGACCGCCAGCTTCTCTTCTTCCCCAAGGAGAAAGTCCTCTTTTCCACACCCGGGTGCAATATGGACAATTCCGGTTCCTTCGTCAGCGCTGACATCCTTCCAGCCGATAACTCGATGTTCAACACCTTTTTGTGCTGGCAGTTCATCAAAAGGTCCTTGATATTTCAGACCAATAAGGTCATTGCCGGGAGACTCTGATATAATCTCTGCCTCAGAACCCAATACCTTTACCAAATCCCTGGCAAGGATATAGATATCACCGTTATGCATTTTTGCCCGGACATAAGTTAAATCTGGATGGACTGCGGCGCCGGTATTCGCGGTTAAAGTCCAGGGTGTCGTTGTCCAAACCAGAAAATATTCGTTTTTCTTGCCGATAACCGGAAAGCGGACAAAAACTGCAGGGTGGGTAAGTTCACGATAACCCTCAGTGGCAATCTCCATATCGGAAATCGCGGTACCACAACGCGCACACCAGGGCATAACATCAGTGCCTTCATAGATGAGACCACGCTCATGACACTTCTTCAGGAAATACCAGATAGAGTAGTTATTCTCCTCAGACATGGTGTAATAGGAGTTGTCCCAGTCCATCCATTGCCCGATGAGAATTGACTGCTCGGTCTGGAGTTTCGAAAATCTCAGAACCCGTTCCTTGCACTTTTCCACAAATTGGTCGATACCGAACTTTTCAATGTCTTTTTTAGATTTGAAGCCCAACTCCTTTTCAACCTCTACCTCTACCCACAATCCTTGGCAATCAAACCCGTTCTGGAAACGCTGGTCAAATCCCAGCATCGCCTTATAGCGCTGGAAAAGGTCTTTATATGTTCTGCCCCAAGCATGATGAACACCCATCGGTCCGTTTGCAGTAATCGGTCCGTCAAGGAATTTAAATTTCGGTCCGCCCCGGTTACGTTCAAGCAAACGATAAAAATGCCTTCCTTCTTTCCAGAACAAAAGCATGCGCCGGTGGATGTCCTGATAATTAGGCTGGGGAGCGACCGGCTTGAACATCTTTCCGTCCATTTTCCCGGGCATTTTCTATCTTGCCCTGCCGGAATTCCTGATGTCACCTTGATACATTGGCCAGGAGGATGGTGATGGGCCGCCTTTGCCGACAACGCACCAAGCTCTGGTGCCATCGCCAATATAGATGAGCCCATTATTGTCTATCTTCGGTGCCGAGATAAAATCACCTGGCGAACCGATCGCCAGTCCTGTTGCCCAACGCCGTGAACCGTCACTGTTAACGGTATAAAGTGAATCGACCTCGCCGGCGGCACCTGATGAAATTACAACGAAGTAAACGATGCCGTCACTGGACACTGCCGGCATTGACAGGTCTTCGCTTTGGAGAGAGGGGATGAAATCCCATTTTAAAATACCATTTTGCGGGTCAAGCGCGAGCAACGCGGAAGCAACTGTAAGATAAACGGTGCCGTCAGCATCAATAATCGGGGACGAAGGTGAGCTGCCGACATTTATTTCCCAATTTAAGGAGCCGTCGTTGAGATTGAGTGATACCAGCCAGCCATTATCATCAACAACATAGATTACATTCCGGCTGACATCAATTGCCGGTGAAACTACAATAGTCTGTTTCATTCCATAACGCCACTTAATGCCACCAAAAACAGGGTCAAGGGCAAACAGGGTGTCATCTTGAGAAACAAAAACCGTTCCATCTGGACCAATTACCGGCGCCTCGATCCCACCACCAGCATAAAAGCCCCATTTCCTGTTGCCATTAGTTCCTTCAATTGCGAAGACACTATCATCCTCAGTCTGGATGAAAATTGTGCCATCAGCACCTAATGCCGCGGGTGTAGCAATGCCGGAACTGAATGCAGTCTGCCATTTGATTGTTCCGGATGGGTTAAGGGCGTAAAATCTACCGCCTTCGGTACCGGTATAAATCGTGCCATCTTCAGCAATGGTCGGCGCGCTTGCAAATTCATCTTCGTCAATGTCGATGAATTCCCAGCGTCTGCCACCTTTGGCATTTCGGCACATCAAAGCGTATATTTCGCTTGTTGCGATGTAAACCTGTCCTTCTGGACCTATGCCAAAGGTATGACTGGTGAAATCGGCTGAATCCCCAGGTTCCTCGGGGTCAGGGAATCCGAACTTCCAGAGCACCTCGCCTTCACCTGGGCTGATGGTAATTGTTAACTCTTGAGACCAGTTTGAAACCTTACTTTTAAGATTTTTTGCTCGCGCCTTAACCTTCATTTCCCCGGTCTGGGTATAGGTATGCGTGTCAACATAGGCAACACCGCCAGCAACCCAATCTGACCATTCGGACCTTGTATTATCACCCCAGTCAAACTGAAATGATATCTCACCACCTGCTGGGTCGGTAGTACTTGTGGTGCACGCAAGAACAATATCCCTAAACCCAACTGCCGGTCCTCTCGGTGTCTCCGGAATCAATGGCGGCTTAGGACACCCAAGATGGGAAAACAGGCAAACTGATGCTAATGCCGCTATGCGGCAGATAATGCCAAGCCTATTTCTCATATTTCCTCCTGTGTATTTTAATTTCACAGTTTAATAGAATACCCAAGAAATCGCAACTGTCAATAGTTACCTGATTGGTTTTGTTGAATAAGATGCCGGTTCAGAAAGGCACGCACCGTGGGACCGATTCGCTCCCATGAATAACCATGTTCTGGGATCTGCCATACTTGATTCCAGCGCGCGGACCTACCTGCAAGAAATTTCCGGAATAGATTAAACGCACCCTTAACGAGTGTAGCAACCAAAATATCCATTTCGCCTCTCGTCAATGGGTCCGCGCCTTCATTATCAAAACGAAGGATGTTTTCGCTGTTATATATACCTCGCCAAAACGGAACCCCGACTTCAATAGCAATCACCTGGTTAGCAATGGCTGGCGAAATAAATTGCATGGTCTGATCAATAAAAGTGGCACCATTGGAAATTCCAATCAAGATAAATTGAACTTCAGGGTTGTTGGTAGCAAGCGACTCCATCTTTTTGGCAAATTGTCGAGAACCTGTGTGATGAAATCCAAACATTTCTGTTAATATCCTCCATTCCACATCTGATTTGGGAGTCGTGGCTGGTGGTTTGGCGGGCGCGCGTCGATAAATGACAACTTTTGAACTTAACCCACATGTCTCAAAGTATGCCTGAACGGCCTGAATAGTGGGGAGGATGTCGTCGGACTTCTCAAGGGCAACATTTCCCCATCCGCCCAGATTGGCAACAATCACCACGTTAACTTTTATACGCCCGGTATCCAATCCTTCAAAAAATGGCTGATTGTTGAATAAGGTAGCAAAAATTAAAAGATTAAGTGTCAGCTATTTTTCCTGTTTTGACTTAGTTTCTTCTAATGCGGGTTTCGGTGCAAGTCGGAAAATCCTCTGTGACTTCTGACTGTGCTTAACAGTAAAAGAGATGCTTTTCGGATTTCGTGCAAGAATCAGGTCATAGGTTTCGCCCGGAACGAGCCCGGAAACTGTGCTTCCTTTCAGACCCGCCCAGTTTAAGGGATAAACAAACTCAATTGCCATAGTGTTGGTTTCCTCGTCATAATCAATATCCCAATCCTCAAGCAGACTGTCATTCCCTTTTGCCCCTGCATGGGTTCGACCTGTGCCAACATGATTTACGAGCATAACCGAATCATCGCTATAATAGCCGATAAACATATTCGAGCCATTCATCGTCGGTGAGCCGAAACCGATTGCCTGCCAGCCTTTGCCCTTTGCCTCCAGTGCAATATAGATGAAGTTGTCATCATAACCCCAGTAGACAGTAATTCCAGTTGCTGGGTCGCGAAAACTTCCCAGGTACTCTTCGTCCTCCCAATCTATGTAGCCGTCAACACTAACCCGGTCATCCATCAGCGAATCGTAAGGAATGACCAGCGTATCCTTTCCTGCCTGAACATATGATAACGGCAGAAAAAATACTAACACAGTAAAAGCGGTTTTAATAGTCATCACATTCTCCTTTCATTTTTTATTAAGTTATAAAGATTTTAGTTAGAGAAAAGGAGATGTCAAACATTCCTTCTGTAAATTAACCTTTCGATTTTAAGGAAATACCGACTAATTTTTATTTTTGATTGAACTGCTGTTTTTTACAGCATATTGCATGTTTTATCTGCTAAAACTTAGATGATTTAATTTGCGGCTATAATGTCGTTTGATTTAAGTTATTAATATTGATTAATATACGAATATTATATAATTAAAATAGGGAATTGATTAAAATTCGGACCAGTTA
>CAZNRV010000035.1:0-6403 GCA_964575495.1 uncultured bacterium | reverse complement strand
TGAGCTAATCGCCCGATTGTCCTTGAGCAGTTCAACGTATATATAATATATTAAGTATTACCCGCCTGTCAAGAAATGAAGCCTATACAAAAAATAGAATTACAAACTTAAACATTCTGATAAGTTGCAATAATCTAAGGGATAAACAGATAGAACTGTATCCGTTGCAGAAATTAATCGGCCAATGCGACTAACTTGTTGAAAATAAATATGTTGGATTATTTTAGCCCCGTTCTTTAATTAAATTTCGGGGGTATACCCCGGGGTTACTCCGGTAGTATATTGAGAGTAAACGATAAATTCAGGTTAAAAGTTAAGCCATTTAGGAAAGAATTTTTCAGTCACTCTGCTGGTGTTGGTTGTAAAGGCTATCAGGAACAGAGGCGATAGTAAATGGGGGAGAGGAACAAAAAGAACCAATGTCTTTGATGATGAAAAACATCCCTTGATTAGAAAATTGTTTAGGATATAATAATTTTATGCAGGCAATTTGCGCCAGTTGTAACAAACGCAAGCCTAATCGCTTTTGCTCAGGATTGGGCGCAGTGATTTGCTCCCAGTGTTGCGGGCGCAACCGGTACAAAACAATTGACTGCCCTGATGACTGCCAATTTTTAATAGAGAGCAGGCGCCTGGCATTGCAAAGACTGGTCAAACTGAGTGGTGATGCTGAATTTGAAGTTACCTGGTTTGAACTCCTTCACAACCTGCGCCTGACACTAATGAGAGTCAGGGAAAAAACCAACCTCAAGCTCACTAATAATGAGGCTATTACAGCTTTAGCCAACTTGATTGAAAGTAGACGCTTGCGTTCCAAAGGGCTTATTTATGAGTTGAAGTCACCCAACCCCAATATTCAAGAGGCAACGGACAATTTGAGGATGATAGTTGAGCATTATGAAAAAAGTGGAGGAAACCAGAATGGTCGCTATCTACCGTCAGAATTAGATGGCTGTATACGTTATTTCCACCAACAGGCGAAAACTGCAAACCGCAAAGGGGTTGATTTCCTTGGGCTTTTATCCCTAACCGTGGGCAAACGGTTCATCGGCCTGACTGAATCCATCAAGTCGAAAGAGGCGAAAATAAATACCGGTTTATATCCACCGGTTTCATTTAGTGAAAGAGTTATTGAGAAATGAGCAAATTTGCTAAGAGTGAAGGAGGTTTGCTATGATTTTGCATTTACCAAAGAGGTTGGTAACACAGATGATATTTGCCACCGCAATTTTTTTAATTGGTCAGGTGGTTGCCGCCCAGAATACCGCAGAAGATTTTTATTCTTCGCCCAGCCCGTTTGTTGCTGTTGCCGAGAAGGTGCTGCCGAGTGTGGTTAACATATCTGCGGAAAAGAAGTTACAGGTCGAGCAGCCCTCGCCCCCTTGGTTCGGCTGGCCCTTTGAAGACTTTTTCAAACAGCTGCCCATCCCGGAGCAAAATCTCCATACGCTTGGTTCGGGGGTGATTATCAGTGAAGACGGATATATCGTCACCAATAACCATGTCATTTCCGGTTATGAAAACATCATTGTCAGGTTAAACGACGGCACTGAATTCAAGCGAAATGACGTGAAGGTTATTGGCACCGATGCCCAGACCGATTTGGCGGTAATAAAGATAAAAACCAATCGCCGGTTGCCACCAATCAAGTACGCCGACCCGCAGACTATCAAGGTTGGTGATTGGGCGATTGCTATTGGCAACCCTTATGGTCTCCAAGGGACGGTTACGGTTGGTGTGATTTCGGCCTTAGGAAGGTCGGGAATTCCTCTGCCCGAAGGACCTAGCAGACAGGATTTTATTCAGACCGATGCGGCGATTAATCCGGGTAATTCTGGTGGTCCATTGGTGAATATCCGCGGCGAGCTGATAGGTGTTAATACTGCTTTGAGTTCCCCGGTTGGGGCAAATGTTGGAATAGGGTTTGCCGTACCGGTCAGTTTTGTTAAATCGGTTGCCGAGCAGTTGATTGTCTATGGTAAAGTAATTAGAGGCTATCTTGGCATTAGGCCTCAAGAGGTTACTGAGAAAATCAGGCAGGCATTGAAGTTACAAGAAGGAAACGGTGTATTGGTCAGCGAAGTTCTTACCAATACTCCGGCAGAAAAGGCAGGACTGCAGGTTGGGGATGTAATTGTCGAGGTTAATGGCGAACCGGTTAAAGGGGTGGAGGAATTTCGTAATCTAATTGCAGGAACGAAACCACAAACCGCAGTTGAGCTGAAAATCATTCGGGAAGGACGCATCTTTACAAAAAAGGCGGTGCTTACTGAATTTCCTGAGGAAACCCTTATCCAGGCACCCGGTTCAAAGGAAAAGGGCAGGTTAGGACTTGAGGTTGCCGACCTATCGCTTGAAGAGCAAAAGCAGGCTGGTGTTACCGGTGGGGTGAAGGTTATGGAGATAGTGCCTAACAGTCCTGCTGACGAAGCCGGAATCCAGCGGGGAGATATTATTCTCAAAATTGGTGGTAAAGATATCAAAGGGAAGGCAGATTTTGAGGAAAGTGCTAAGATGCTGGACGCTGCAAAAGAGCCCATTCTCTTTTATCTCAAACGAAACGGACAACCGATGTTTGTTGCGATTGAACCGGGTGATTAATGTTGACTATTAGCCGATTATCAATCAAAATTTAGAAAGTAAAAAGGAGATATTATCGAATAACTAACCGTTTTAAATGATTAAAATATGGTTATGTAATAAAATTAAAATTTTAAAATTCTGCTCTTGTTTAATAGAAATTTCCCGTAAGGGGAGGAGTAAATGTTGAATAGACCTCTTATACTTGATGGCAAGAAAGTGGCAAAAGCCATCCAGAGTGAACTGGCTGAAGAGGTGAGAAATTTAAAATCAGCTGGTATAACTCCCCGTTTGGGGATAATTCTCGTTGGCAACCATCCACCATCACTGATATATGTTGCCAGTAAGGAAAAGGCATGTACCAAACTGGGAATAGAGGTAAAAACATTCCATCTGCCGGAATCTGCTGCTCAAGATCAGGTTGCTGAAGTTATTTACCAGCTTAATGAAGACAAGAGTTTCCACGGACAAATATTGCAATTGCCACTTCCTGTCCATTTGCACAGTGAAGCGCTAATTACAAAGATTGATCCTCTCAAGGATGTAGATGGATTAACACCTACCAATTTGGGGCGCCTGGTTGCCGGAAAACCGGAATATGTGCCTGCCACTCCGTTAGGAATAGTGGAACTCTTGATGCGCTATTCAATTCCAATTTCCGGTCGTAGGGTAGTAATAGTTGGTAGGGGAGATTTAGTGGGAAAACCTTTGGTTAATTTACTTCTTCTCCGTGGTCCGCGTGGTGATGCTACGGTGACTGTTGTCCATAGCAAAACAGTCGACTTAACGCGTTTCTGTAGAGATGCTGAAATTCTTATCGTCGCTGCTGGTAGACCTAAGTTGGTAACGGGTGAAATGGTCAGTGAAAATGTGGTCATTATTGATGCAGGTATAAACCGAATCGAAACCGGGATAGTCGGTGATGTTGATTTCAACAGTGTTGCACCCAAGGCTTGGGCTATTACACCCGTGCCTGGGGGTGTTGGACCGATGACGGTAGCTATGCTGTTAAACAACACCGTTACAGCAGCAAAGAAAAATTCTCGCCTCTCATGAACTTGCAAAAAATCATTCATGACGATCAGCGATTGATCAACGTTTTTTTAAATCACTATCTGAAATTCGGGTCCGAAGTTCCTCAGCGCCTGATACAGGCAATGCGTTATGCGGTTCTTGGCCCGGGCAAGCGGTTGCGACCAATTTTGACCCTCGAGGCGTTTAAAGCCTGTGGTGGTAAAAACCGCTCATGGATTATGCCTGTTTGCTGCGGCATTGAAATGATTCATACCTTTTCACTGATTCATGACGATTTGCCCAGTATGGATAACGATGACTTTCGGCGTGGCCAACCAACGCTACACAGGAAATTTGATGAAAGTACTGCAATTCTGGCAGCAGATGCGCTTTTGGCGTTTGCCTTCGAACTATTTACTTTAAGCCGTGCGCCAATTGAACGGAAGAACCGTATTTTCTTTTTAATCTCGAAGGCAATCGGGCTTAAGGGAATGGCAGGCGGACAGGCTCTGGATATAGGGCTACTAAACCAAAACCGGAATTTAGAGAATGACTATTTGCACATTGCGCGCCTGAAGACAGCAGAACTAATAGGTGTTTCCATTGTAACAGGTGCAGTCCTTGCTGGTGCCGCACAAGTTCTGGAGAAAAGGCTTTACCGGCTGGGCATTGAGTTGGGTGTTCTTTTTCAGATTACCGACGACATCCTCGATTGGGAAAATGACCAAAAACCGCAGGCTAGAAATCGACTGCAACAAAAAGTGAAGTTGCTTGCACAAAAGACTCAAAAAGGGTTTTCCTCCTTAGGTTGTGAATTCTGGTTCTTTTCGGAAATCGCTGATTTTATTATCAATAGAAAAGAATAATGGCGATCCTTGAGCAAATAAATTCACCAGCAGACATCAAAAAACTTACGGTGGATGATTTAAAGAAATTGGCAGAAGAAATAAGAGAGTTAATTATCAAAACTACTGCGAAAACTGGTGGTCATCTTGCCCCCAGTCTGGGTGTGGTAGAACTGACTCTTGCCTTGCATTTTGTTTTCAAAACGCCGACCGACCGGATTATCTGGGATGTTGGGCACCAGTGTTATGCACATAAAATTATTACGGGCAGACGAGAAAGATTTTCCACCCTTAGACAGTGTGGTGGAATTGCAGGCTTTCCAAAACGCTCTGAAAGCGAATATGATGTTTTTGATACTGGTCATTCGGGTGACTCAATATCTGTGGCCCTGGGATTGGCAACTGGTAATCGCCTCCAGGGTGATAACAGACGCACTGTTGCTGTGATTGGTGATGGTTCGATTGTCACCGGTATGGCATTAGAGGCTTTAAATCATGCCGGAGCCTTAAAGCAGGATCTGATTGTTGTTCTGAATGACAACGAAATGTCCATTGCTCGTTCCAGTGGCGCAATCGCTACCCATTTAAACCGAATTATTACCGACAGAATTTACAATCGTTTTAAGGAAGATGCGTGGACTCTTTTGGGGCATCTGCCCCGTGATTTGAGTGAAAAAGCACGGCTGGCAGCACGGAAGATTGAGGAGGGTCTGAAGAATCTTGTAGTGCCAAGTATCCTTTTTGAGGAACTTGGTTTCCGCTATTTTGGCCCGGTCAATGGTCACAACATTGGCGAACTGGTTAAGACATTCCGCCGTGTAGAAAATTTGAAGGGACCGATACTCGTCCATGTAGTGACCCGCAAAGGTGAAGGATATTTGCCGGCAGTCCGTCAACCCGAGCGTTTCCATAGCACCGGTCCTTTCGACATTGCCACTGGAGCGCCTTTAAGTACAGGCGGATCAACTTTTACTGAGCACTTTGGTGAAAAAATGATAGAAATGGCTGAAAAAGACAGCCGCATTGTAGCAATAACAGCAGGAATGTGTCTCGGAACCGGACTATCTCTTTTCCGAGAAAGGTTCCCTGACCGATTTTTTGATGTTGGCATTTGCGAGCAGCATGCAGTAACATTTGCCGCTGGTTTGGCTCAAGCAGGACTCAGACCAGTTGTAGCAGTATATTCGACCTTTCTTTTAAGAGCCCTTGATCAATTGCTCCAGGATATCTGTCTCCAAAAACTGCCGGTGGTAATTGCAATTGATCGAGCAGGTCTTGTTGGAGAGGACGGACCGACTCATCATGGACCTTATGACCTCAGTTATCTTCTAATGCTTCCCGAAATGACGGTGCTCGCACCACGAGATGAAATTGACCTTAAAAGGATGCTCGAATTTGCTGTCAACTATACTGATGGTCCGGTGGCAATAAGATATCCCCGGGGCGGGTCAGGGCTGAAAGCATCTTCATCTCTGCGCGCAGCAATTCAAATGGGAGAAGGAGAGATATTGCGAGAAGGTAAAGACGGCGCAGTACTGGCAATCGGTTCTGCAGTAGCAAATGCTTTGGAAGCAGCAGAACTGATGGCTCAGAGAGGAATGCAACTGACTGTTGCCGATGCCCGATTTGCAAAACCAGTTGATGAAAAACTAATATTGAGAATTGCCTCGATAAAGAATAAGTTAATTACAATAGAAGAAAACACGTTATTCGGCGGATTTGGTAATGCCGTTAGTCTGGTAATTGAAAAAAAGCAGCCTTCCTGCGGTCTTTTGCGCATCGGGTTAGAGGACCGGTTTATTCTTCACGGAACACGGCAGCAGTTACTCCAAGAAGTTGGTTTTGCGCCTGATTGTTTGGTAAAGGCGTTTTGGAAATTTTTGCAATGAAGGTAATTTTGTTTAAGAACAGACTTTTTGAGAATAAAAACTATAGTTCTTTAATTTTTTGCACTTTTTTTTATC
>CAZNRV010000034.1:0-9441 GCA_964575495.1 uncultured bacterium | reverse complement strand
CTTAAAAGAAAACAAGACAGACTTCCTTTCCGAAAGGCGGTCATGGCTACCGCCCATAAACTTATCAGAGTTATCTTCGCCTTGCTTTCTCATAGGTCCTATTTCCAAACTAAGGAGAATTCTTTATAGTTGACTCCTTTGATATCAAAAGGTTAAAAAATTCACTCACTCTGCAAAAGATTAACGCCCAAAAATGTTTTGTCAATCAGCGCCTAAACCCAATGACTTGTTGCCCTGATGAAAAATAATAAAACCCTGCGCCTTTGAGCGGTTAAAGCTTAAGTGTATATAAACATACACAAAATTCCCGGGCTGAAATTGAACTATCTCTCACATCTTTGACAACTTAGCCGAAACGAACCTTTAGAGGGTGATTACCCCCTGATTCATTATAGATGTTTTTTCAATCGCAAAAGAAAATGGGGTTACAACCTTGCCTTGAAAATCGGGCTCTGCTGATAGTTTATAGTCTATCGTTTTTAGTTTATCGTTTATCGCCCTGACCAAAAAACTACGAACCCAACAACTGAAATCTTGCCGAACTTTTCCCCAAATAAAAATAAAATAGTTGACATAATTATTGATAAGGGTAGAATTATATAAAAATGATTGCGGCGCTGGGTATACTTTTGATTGCGCAGTTGAACTCATTTGAGTTCATGCCCATAACCACCCCTCAGTATGCCGGGGACTCTTTCAGTATTACCATCATCGCCCGTGACTCTCTTGGGAACATTTACTACAACTACAACCGTCCGGCTTTTCTTTCCACGAGCCGCGGTGCAATCTACATCTATCCGAATGTTGTGGGACCGTTTCGCAGCGGGGTCTGGCAGGGCAAGGTAATGGTCACCCTTGCCGACAGTTTGCAGATTCTCTGCACCGATGATACCGGCAGGGTCACGAGCAGCAGCAATCTCTTTGCGGTCTATCCTGGGATACCAGCGCGGCTTTTAAGCATCTTTCCCGGGCAGGAGCTCAGTCCAGGAACAAGGGAAGGCAGGCTGGGTATGCCGTTCAATCAGACCGCCGGCGACACCTTCCTCTTCACCGTCTATTTAACCGACACCTGGTGCAATCCGGTTCATTCAGGAACTGACAGCGTTTATTTCAGAGCAACCGACAGCTTTGCCTATTTGCCCAAAGGCGGGCAACTCAACAACGGCAGCGCATCAGTTACCACTTCATTCCGGCAGGCAGGAGTGCACCGGGTTATCACTCAGTCAGCTGCTGCGGAGCACTTACGACCGGATACATCCTCGGTCTTTGCGGTTAATCCCGGCGCATTTTATCAACTTTTGCTATTGCTTCCCGGAGAGACGCCTCTTTTTGGTGACACTGCCAGCACCGGCTGGCAGACACCGGGCAAAGCTGGCAACCCTTTGCCCCAGTTTGTTCAAGAGCCTTTCCCGGTAAAGATTTACGGTTGTGACCGGTGCTGGAACCGGGTGGCGACATCAGGTGTGACGGTCTCACTGCGCTCTGATTTTCCCGCTGATTTTTCTCCGGCTGAAACCACCCTGACCGACACCGCCGTCATTTCCGCAAGCTTCAATTCCACCGGGGCAAATCAGGATATCTGGGTTACTGACCCAGATGCTCAATTTGCATCCTACCGCACCAGAATTGACATCAAGGCAAGAGGTCGGAGTCTTTTAATTGCAGCCCCGGACACGGTTTTTGCCGGCGAGACCGCCTATATCAGGGTAGTTGTCCGTGACGCCAACGACCAGCCCATCACCGCAGCGGTCTGCCGATTTGCCATCGCAAAAGGAAATGGCGATATGCTGGATGAAGCACTGCTCACCGATACCCTTGGAGCTGTGGTTGGTCGTTTTCTCTGCACAAGGGCACACTTCGCTGAGTTTGACACCATCCGCATAAGTTCAGGCACTGCAGAATCTTTGATTGGCATCTATGTCAATATTCCTGATAGCGGATTGATTTCCGGGAAAATTATTGCCTTCCCCAATCCGTTCGGATACAACCGCAGCACCGCAGAGATTTATTATTACCTCAATCACTCAAGCGGAGTTGACTTGCGTATTTATGACCCGTTTGGTAATGAGGTTATTTCCTATAAATTCCGGCAGGGTGAACCAGGCGGAAGAGCCGGGGTGAACCGCGTCATCTGGGATGGACGCAATCGCGAAGGCAGGCGGGTTGCGAGCGGTGTCTATCTCGTCCAGATATTAGGACAACTTCACACCGGCACAATTTTTAAAAGCACATATCGACTCGGGGTTGTCTGGTGAAAGCAGAGAAGATTTACCTTTTATTATTATCTATCGCTGTTTCCGCGCTGGCAGTTGAAGGCGGTCTGCCCGGCGCATTTCTTGATTACGGTTGTGCGCCCCGCAGTCTGGGTATGGGCAAGGCGTTTGCGGCAATAGCCGATGATGCACAGGCTCTGTATTTTAATCCCGGTGGACTTTTCCAACTCAACAGCCAGCAGGTGCTAATCTCCCACACCCAGCTTTACGGTGCGAGGATGGAATATGTCGCCTACACCTTACCCACACGGGAGTTTGGCGGGTTCGGTCTGGGTATATTAAATTTTGGCGCAGAAGGATTGGACTCACGAACCCCGGAAAACTACCAGTACCAGCCGACATTTTTTTCCGAAAACGCTTTTCTTGTTTCCTATGGTTATAACCCCTTTCCTGTCCTGGGATTGGGTGGAACCGTGAAACTAATTTTGAAAAACCTGGCACAGTTCGCTGATGTAGGAATTGGCGCTGACCTGGGTCTGCTCATCAGGGATTTGGGACCGTTCAGTTTCGGCCTGGCAGTGCAGAATGTGATTGAGCCGGTTTTAACACTGCGCAGCATTTCTGACCGTTACCCCAGGACGGTTCGTGCCGGAGCCGCGGTAAGGCTCCTTGAAAACCGGGTAACAATTACGACCGACCTGGTTACTCCCATCATCCGCAAAATTGACTCAGCGGGTAACCCGGGGGCATTCAAACTTGATATCACACCCCGGGGCGGGATGGAGTTTGAGATTATTCCCGGCCTGTTAACTCAGCGTGCCGGTATTGACCCCAATGAAATCAGTTTTGGCCTAGGGATTCACAAATTCTGGGGTCCGATGTCCCTGGGTGTTGATTATGCGATTTTAGTCCATTATCAATCCACCTTCCAGCTTTCACCCACGCACAAGATTGGCTTTGCCCTTGACTTCGGCGGATTCCGGGTATGGATTGATGCCCTTCCTAAGGTCTTTACACCAACATTGGGGGACAAAACAAATGTTCTCTGGATGGATGTCCGCTCGATTGCGCGTGCGCCGGTAAAACGCTGGCAGGTGCTGATTGAAAATTCCTACGGCGAACTGGTGCGTTCTTACAGCGGCTGGGACGCGCCGCCCCCGCGCCTGATGTGGGATGGTCTTGACGATGCGGGCAGGCTGACTGCTGATGGCAAATACTACTATGAGATGGTTGTCGTTGACCAGCGCAACCTTGCACTTAAAGCCCGCGGCTTCCTGACAACAGTTTTTACCCAGGGCCCAAAGGGCAAAATAGAAATCCGACCGGGGGAATGATGGATAAAATATTGCTTTTGTTAGCCCTGACCTTTTTGACACCACAGGAAACCCGGCAGTTGAGTGAACGGTTTAACGAGGTTCAGGTTTTGATTGCGGATGGAAGGTATCAGGATGCGGTCAGGGAGTTGCAGGGCCTCATCGGACAATTCGGCGCAAGCGAATACGGGGACGAGTTGCGCTACATTCTTGCTGAATGCCATTTTAACCAGGGACGTTACGAATCGGCGTTACATCTCTTTAAGTCTCTGTCTGACCGCCAACGTTATTCGTACATAAAGCCTGAGGCGATAACCGGTGCGGTGCTCACTTATATTATGATGGGAAACTACCGCCAGGCACAGGTTCTGTGCGAAAGGTTGTTGAAGGAACCAGGCTACGAGTCTGACCCGCGCACAAGTCTATGCCTGGGTCTTGTGAACTACTTTCAGGGTTCGTTTGACCAGGCAGAGGCAAACCTTTCCAGGAGCGCACTGCCGCAGGCAAAACTTTATCTGGGAAAAACTTATGGCAGACTGGGCAAACCGCTTTTAGCACTTCTGAAATTTAAGGAGATTACCGACAGTTATCCGAATACACCCATAGCAGAGATTGCTCATTTTGACGCGGGAGTTGCCCTTTTTTTGAATGGAGACTATGACGGCGCCGGGGCGAAATTTCAGTTCTTCCTGGACCAGTTCCCCTCTTCGCCGCTCGCAGAATACGCTAATTATTTTTTAGCCTGCGCCTTAATAGCCCAGAAGGAATACGCCGGCGCGATCAACCTATTAATCCCCCTGACCCGAGCCCAGAATAACTTTCTTGCCGCCCACGCCAATTATTTTTTAGGGTTCGCGGAGATGGCGTCAGGCAACCCTAAAAACGCGGTCAATCGGTTCCAACGGGTGCGATCAAACTTCCCCCGCAGTAAACTGTCAACCTTCGCGCACATCCAGATGGCGCGGGCGATGCTTATAGGCCTTGATACGGTTCAGACATTGTTAACCACCAGTCAACTGGCACAGACCTTCACTACTGGCGAACTGTCAGGAATCGGTTCTTACTTCTCAGGCGTAATTTATTATCAGACAGGCAATTACTCCGACGCAATTAGAGAGTTTCAAAGGATACTAATAGATTACGGCCGAACCGCACTGCGGGAACCGGCAGCAGCGATGTTGATTTTAAGTTTACTCACCACCGGTCAGTTTGAAAAGGCGCTGGCTTTAGGAACAAAATACATCGCCGACTATCCTGAAGAACCTTCCCTTTGGCGCGGACGGACCATTTATTTTCTTGCCGAGTCATTTTACTACGCTCAGAAGTACAGCGAAGCAGAGCGCTATTACGAAGAGGCTCTTAAAGATAAAGCCGACCCGCTCATCATTCCCTATGCCCGGCTCGGGCGCGCCTGGACACTGTACCACCTCAATCGCCTCACTGAAGCCGAAGATGGGTTCAAACCACTCCTGAATGCAAGGATTCAGGACACCCTTTTCACCGTTTCTGCCTATCTCGGCTACGCCTACTCCCTGTTTAACCAGAAGGATTACTTAAAGGCGCTCAACATTTTTGAAGCTCTGACTAACACCTTTCCGGACATCCCTGCGGCGGCAATTCCCGGATACTTCTATGCCGGCTACTGCTATTACCAGTTAAAATACTACGGTCAGGCGGTGGATGTCTGGACAACGCTGATGAACAAGTTCCCCAATGCAAACATCAAAGCCGCTGAAGCCGCCTTCCGCACCGGGGATACCTATTTTAAGGCGTTGCAGTACGACAAGGCAATCCCCGCATTCCAGTTTGTTCTGGAGCGTTACCCATTTTCTCCCTGGGCTCCGGCTTCGCAGGCGCTCTTGGCACAGACCTATTACAATCAGCGTCACTTCCTTGATGCCATTCGTGAATACCAGAAGTTTCTCGACCTCTATCCATTAGACCGGCAGGCGCCGGCAGTGCGCAAGAGTCTGGAGATGTCCTATTACCTTGCCGGCCAAGAGGATTCGCTCCTGATGCGGGAATTTCTCAGCCGGTTCCCGGAATCGGACCTGGCAGCAGAGGGATTATTCAGAAGGGCTAAGGAACTGTTTGACGCTGGCAGATTTGAAGAGGCGATAACCCAACTCCAGCAGGTAGTGGTTAACTCCCCTAACTCGGCGCTGGCTCCTGATGCTCAATTACTCACCGCTGAAGCATATGCCCAGTTAAAACGCTGGCAGGAATCAGCACAGGCATACAAAAAGTTCCTTGACTACTTCCCGGCATCGGAACTGCGCAGCGCCGCTTTTTTCAACCAGGGGATTGCCTATTTCAATGCCAAAGAATATAACCGGGCTTTGACCGCATTTCAAACAGTAATTGATTCCTTCGGTAATTCTGAGTATGTTGAGAGCGCCCGAAAAAATGTACAGCTTTGCCGGGAAAGATTAGGCACTGCGGGTCCTCAGGGGCAGGAAGGCAGCACCACGGCACCCAATGAGCCCGCTCTGCCAGTAGACCAGGAAAATAAAACAGAAAAAAAACAAGGAGAGAATTAGTATGATAATGGGGCAGAGTCTTTTGACAATCTTCAAGAACAGCCTGGTAATGGTTCTTTTACTTCTGGCGTCAATTGTTGCCCTGGCACTTATCATTGAGCGCTTCTGGTATTTCACTAAAAACCGATTTAATGCCCAGACAGGGTTTCTGGAACTGCGGCGCATCCTCTTTAAAGCCGGTCCCGGACCAGCACAGGAGTGGAGCCGCGAGCAGAAAAATCCGTTGGGTAGACTTTTTACGGTTGCCCTTGACAACATTACGCTGAGCGCTGACGAACTTTCTGACCTGCTCTACAGCCTCATTCTTGAAGAACGGATTCGTTATGAACGGCTTCTGGGCGGTATGGGGACCCTTGCCAATGCTGCCACCCTTTTAGGACTTTTAGGCACGGTAATCGGACTCATCGGCGCATTCAGCAATATTGCCGCCACCGGCTCTGGTGGACCGGCGGTTGTTTCCAAAGGCATTGCCGAGGCGCTACTTACGACCGCCTTCGGACTCCTTATCGGAATTCCGGTTCTCTTCTTCTACAACTTCTTTTCCAAAAAAGCGGCAGACTTGACGATGACATTAGAAAGCACCTCTGAACGGTTAATTGTCCTCCTTGAGCGTTACAAGGCACAGACCAAATCCACAAGTCCCGGGGACCACTCCCCCATTAAAACCGCAGCACCTGAAAACCCCCAGATTGCTGAGGATTCAACCTGGAAGTTCTAAAAATGCATAGAAGGCGAGTGGAACCTCGGCGCAACCCCGGACTCATTTTGAACTCCCTTGTGGACATTGCCCTGTCCCTGGTGATTGCCTTTATGGTTTCAATGCCGCTTTTCTTTGAAACGGGCATATTTGTGTCCGCCCCCGGTGTCATCCCCTCAGGCGCAAACGAGCCCGGCTCGGATATCAAAGCAAATGTGTATCTCACCAATGACGGCAGAATCCTTTTAAACGAAGCACAGGTATCATTTGAAAATCTCTCCGAACTTCTGCCCCGACTCCTTCAGCGCAGTATCGAGCGCAGGGTCGTGGTTGCGGCTGAAGACCAGGTAAAATATGACCGGGTGATGCGCATCCTTGATCTGGCAAAACAGGCGGGTGCGGCAGACCTGGCATTACTAAGGACAAGGCGCCAGAAATGATTAAAGAAGCACCCAACATTGACATCCTCCCAATGGCGTGCGTGGGCTTGATTTTAGTCTTAGTAATGATAGTCGTGGCACCGATGGTTCTAACCCACAACTCCACGCCGGTTCAAGTTCCTCAGACTCATACTGCCGAACGAAAAACCGAACAGGATGTTACCATTACCCTCACCGCGCAGGGCTATCTTTACTATAACGACCAGCCGGTCAGTAACCTCGATAGTATAAAAAACCGGCTTGCGGCTGAAATTGCCCGGGACCCATATCTCCTCGTTGTCATCAGAGCGGACAAGGAATGTCTCCACTCATCGGTCCTGGACATTCTTGCCAGTGTGCGGCAGGCTGGTGCTCTGCGCATCGCCTGTGCAACCAAAAAAAAGAAAGTTGGCGGATGATGTTTGCCCAAAACCAACCCAAAAGATTCGAACTCGCACTCATGATATCAACGGTGCTTCACATTGGACTCATTTTGCTTATCTCCCGTTTGCGACCTGCGATTGAAAAAGGTTACGACTTCCATGAGGTGACATTTATGGATGTCACCTACCGCCCGGAGGTGGCAAAGGTTCTCACCCAGAAAGAGATTGGAGGCGGAGGTAGTCCTGTGGAAGCAGGCGTGCCTGCGACCTCAGCAACCGGCGTATCCGCGCAAGAACTTGCGCCTATTGATATGGGCGCCACCCTTGAGCGCCCTTCCTCTCAGGCGCGCATAGAGCTTGACCGTTATGAATTGGCACGGGGTGATGAAATGGATGTAGTCCGGATTGGTGGCAAAGGTTCGGCACAATCAACCGAAGAAATTCTGGCGCAGGCGCCACTGCCGCTGTCCCGCGGTGCTGGTGGTTCGGGTGCCGCAACCGGACTGCGCGGAGTTCCGGGTATTCCTCAGACCGAGGCTCAACCGCAACTTTCGATTGAGCGTCACCGGATTAGTTCACCGAGCGCACCGAGTGTGCTGCCGCAGTCAGGAGGGTCTCCTGAGCCCGTAGTTCAGGTGCCGGTGAGTTCGGGGACAGGTTTTCAGATTGCCGGACCGATTTCTGAGCGCGCAATCAGAAAGAAAGTAAAGCCACGCTATCCGAAATGGGCGCTTGACCAGCACATCTGCGGTAAGGTAAGCGTGCGCATCTGGGTTTTGCCTAACGGCAGGGTGAAGGGGACGCCTGAGGTTGTCACGAGTTCGGGTTATCCGGACCTTGACCTGGCGGTAGTGGAGGCGCTGCGTTTATGGGAGTTTGCGCCGCTTGAGCCCGGTGTTAAGGCAGAGGAGCAGTGGGGCGTGATAACTTTTGTGTTTGAACTGGCATAATCAATGGTTATTAGTTCTTGGTTCATAGTTCTTGGTTCGTGGTTCTTGGTTTTTGGTTTTTGGTTGAACTATGAGCTAATAACTATAAACTAATAACTATGAACTATCTGTCATTGGTTCTTAGTTTTTGGTTCTTGGTTTTTAGTTCGGAGAACCGGGAACCTGGAACTGGGAACAGGGAACTATCCGAGGAGCACATCATCGGAGAGGAGTTGATTACTGGCGAGGCGGAGATGAGGATTAAGGAGCAGAAGTTGTCTTTTACCCCGCAGTTTGACCCGTGGACACCGGTGCAGGAACTGCTCGGCCTGGAGAATTATGTTTTTGACGATGAGTTGCTCAGGGCGGTGGATTCAATTTCTATTTTGCGGGACTTTGTTCGGTCTTCGTATCTGCGGGTGCCGGTGGAGCGCAGTTTTCTGTCCGGTGATATCCTGATATTCCTGCCTGATTTTGAAAAAAGGGTGGTGAACTGGGAACTGGTCATTGCCAACTCTTTAGGCGAGAGTGTGCGCCGAATAAGCAGAACAGGTCAGCCGCCTGCGGTAATCACCTGGGATGGTCGAACTGATGAAGGTGGGGTAATTGCTACCGGTGATATCTACACCTTTACATTCAATGCCTACGACACCCGCGGAAATCGAACCCGAATTGCCTGCGAGCCGATGAAAATCAATGCGGTCAGCTATCAAGGGGATAAAGAGTGGATAATATCAATCGCCGCTGATGAGCTGTTTCTGCCTGATGGTTCGCAAATGGTTTCTGGTGCCCCAATGCGCCTAGACGAGATTGGCAATTATATCAAAGAGCGTTCAAAAAGACCGCTGAAAGAGGTAGTGGTTTTTGTTTACACCGAGAATGAGAAACTCTCCTTTGAGCGCTGTGAGGTCTTAGAAGTAGAAATTGGCAAGCGGGTAGTATTACCT
>CAZNRV010000033.1:0-10520 GCA_964575495.1 uncultured bacterium | reverse complement strand
CCTGCGGTTTAAACAGGTGTATCCGGGTAGAATCAAATCCTGGCAGAGCGATAACGGCAAGGAGAACTTGGGCGAGTTTGATGAGCAGCTGCGTAAGGACGGGGTAGAGCATTACTTCTCCTATCCCCGCTGCCCGAAGATCAACACCACCTACATTGAACGCTACAACCGCACCATCCAGGAAGAGTTCATCAACTACCACCTGGATGCACTGTCCGACCCCGCCAAGTTTAACCCCTTGCTGGCTGATTACCTCGTCTTCTACAATACCGAAAGACCCCATAAAAGCCTCGGACTAATGAGCCCGATGGAGTGCCTTCTTGAAAATGGCAAAATGTCGCAAATGTATTTGACTCATACACCGATTTGACTTGTCCGGATTAATTTGGTATAATTAGTGGCATAAAGGCAGAGGTTATGCCTAATGTTTTTCCCCGAGTTTTAAAACCTTTCGCCGGGTGGAAGTTTTTTGCTGTCCCTGGTTTGCACCAAAAGGAGGGGATATGAAAAGGTTTATCGTAATAATTGCCGCGGGCATTAGCGCATTGTTTAGCCTTGCTTACGGGCAATTTCTGGAGACAGTGGTTGACCAGGCAGATTCGTTGTGTGTTTGCAATGAAGTCTGGTCAGTTAACTATGTTCCGGATTTCAACAAGGTCTATGTCAGCGGTTCTGGTTCCGTGGTCATTGACGCTGCCAGCGAAAAAAGAGTTGCCGTTCTGCCGGTCAAGGCGTGGGCATCCTTTTATAATCCCAAAAACCAACTGCTTTATCTGGGCGGCGACAGTATCTGGGTCGTTGAGCCCGGACAGGATGTGGTGGTCGCGGTCGTAGCGGTCAGGCTGTCTGACGGTGATTTACAGCAGACTTTTGCCTTTGATTCCCTGCGCAACCGGCTTTACTGCCTGGGTGATGGGAATTCGGTTTCGGTGATAGATTGTGCGGAGAATCGGCTGGTGGCGAGAATTGATGTCGGCGCCTTTCCGTTTGCCCTGGACTATGCCGGTGTCGCGGACAAGGTTTATTGCCTGACACTGGGGTTTCGGTTGCAGGTGATTGACCCGGCAAACCTTATTATCTTAAAAACAATTTCGGTCGGCTGGCCCAGTTTTCACCCGCTATATTACAGTCCGGTTAATAACCGGCTCTACATTACTGATGACCTTCCGCGCATTATGGTGATTGACTGTGCGAGCGATTCGGTGATTGGTGCAATTACGCCGCCAGGGATTCTGTGCGGCGGTCAATATAACCCGCAGCGGAATACGGTTCATCTGCTGGTGGATGATGGCAGTAGCGTGGCGGTTTTTGACTGCGCGACCAACTCGTTTGTCAGCCGGTTCCGGGTGCCGGCAGAGGTATTTGTCGGGGCTTCGTTTGACCCGGTGAATCAACGGTTCTATTACATCGAGACCGACTGGCGCATCGGAACCGTTGATGGTTGTGGCGATTCGCTCATCAACTGCCAGGTGGTTGGACCGATTGACTGGATTGCGCCTCTAACGGTAAACCCGCTGGCAAACCAGGCATATTGCGGTAATGTCATCGGTGGCAGTATCAGTGTCATTGATGGAAGCACCGGGGCGGTAAAATCGGTCATCCCGGTCGGCCGTAACTTTGGCCCGGTAAGTATGTGTTATATTCCGGGCCGGGATGTTGTCTACTGCGCGAATGGTAACGGCGTTTTATCGGTCATCGACTGCCGGACCAACCAGATTATCAATAAAATTCCTGCCGGCACAGGTTTTGCCCAGATGATATATCTTCCGGAAAATCACAAGGTCTATGCGGTTGCCAACACGGAATATGACTTAGACATCATCAATGCTCGAAACGACTCCCTCTTGGCTGAGATACATTATGAATTTATGCTGAAACCGCCTCTTTTGGACTTGCCAAACGGCAGGGTTTACTGCCTTGACGGTCTCGGTAACATCGTGGTGTTTGACAAAGAGCAGGATAAAATTCTGGGCACCATTGAACTGAACGCCGAGATGCTGGAACATAATCCGATAAGTAACGAAGTTTATGCTGCCGGGCAGAGCCAAAAGCGGGTGGTGGTAATTGATGCCGGGCAGGACAGCATATCGGGCAGGATTGAAGTTAATAATGATATAACACTATTGAAATTCAGTCCAAAGCAGAACCGGCTATACTGCTTTCACCCCAACGGACTGGTTTCATTGATTGACCCGCAGGCGCGCCGGGTAATCAGACAGGTCTTTGCACCAGCACCTGCTCCTTCGGTTCAGTCAATCTGGAATCCGGTTGCGGACAAGTTTTATTATTCTACCGGTGAAAAACTGGTGGTTTTTTCCTGTCGGAGCGATTCGGTGGCAGCAATCATTGATCTCTGCTATTCCACACCCCTGCTCACCGATACCATTGCCAATAAAGTTTATGCCGGCACAGAAAACGAGGTGGCGGTCATTGACGGCAATACCAACCGGCTGCTGAAAACAATTGCCACCGCACCTGCGGGCGCAACAATTGCCGGCTGGAGTCCCTGGAACCAGAGGGCATACTTTGCTGGCGGTGATAGCAGTTCCCAGATTTCTGTCATCCGGGATTTCAATCTCACGGGCAAATCCACCTCCTTACCGGTTTTACCAGCGGTGGTTAGAGGCAGCATCTTCTGGCACCGGGATGAAACCGGTTATCTTTACGATGCAACTGGTAAAAGGATACGGAAACTTTTGCCCGGAAAAAATAGCCTTGAGCAGATTGCCCCTGGTGTTTATTTTGTTCGTCAAAGGTCGGCCGGTGAGCCTCGGGCAAAGGTAATTGTCATAAAATAGGGCTTGGTTTCAGCGGTCTTTTTCAGTTTGACCCGGTATTAATCATTCAGTAAAATAAAAACCGATGCAGGTCTATAACACCCTTTCGCGATGCAAGGAGGATTTTGTGCCCGTAGAGCCGGGCAAGGTGAAGATTTACACCTGCGGGCCAACCGTTTACTGGTTTGCCCATGCGGGCAATTTTCGGGCTTATGTGTTTGCCGACACCTTGCGCCGGGTGTTTGAGTATTTGGGTTTTGAAGTGAAGCAGGCGATGAACATTACCGATGTCGGACATCTGACAACCGATGATGACTCGGGTGAGGATAAACTTGAGTCGGGTGCGCGCCGTGAAGGTAAGACACCTGAGGAGATTGCCCGTTTTTATGAGCAGGCATTTTTTGCCGATGCCGAGAAACTGCATATCAAAAGGCCGCATATTGTCTGCCGCGCAACCGAGCATATTCCGGATATGATTGAGTTAATCAGGCGGATTGAGAAAAACGGGTTTGCCTATCAAACAAGGGTCGGCCTGATATTTGACACCAGCAGGTATCCGGATTACTGGCGTCTGGGCAGATTGAACCTTGAGGAGCAGAAGGCAGGCTCAAGGGTAGAGATTGACCCGGAGAGAAAGAATCCGTCCGATTTTGCCCTCTGGATTACCAATCAGCCCAAGCATCTGATGCAGTGGGATTCGCCCTGGGGCAGGGGCTTTCCTGGCTGGCATATTGAGTGCTCGGCGATGTCAATGAAGTATTTAGGTGAGGGGTTTGACATTCATACCGGCGGAATTGACCATATTCCGATTCACCACACCAATGAACGGGCACAGAACTTTGCTGCCACCGGTAAGGAGGTGGTGCGCTACTGGATGCACAATGCGTTTCTGCAGATTGGGGAGGCAAGGATGGGCAAGTCTGAAGGCAATATCTTAACCATTTCTGAACTTGAAAAACAGGGGTTTGAACCGCTTGCCTTTCGTTATCTGTGCCATACCGCCCATTACCGGATGCCATTGAATTTTACCGCTGAGGCGTTAAAGGCAGCGCAGAACGGGCTAAAAGGTTTGCGGGAGTTGGGCTTGAATGCGCTGGACTGGGAGCAAAAAAGCGATGATGCCGACTGGATTCAAAGGGCAAAGGCAGATTTTAAGGCGGCGATTGAGGATGACCTGAATATGCCCCAGGCTTTGGCGGTTGTCTGGAACCTGGTGCGGGAGGGAAATAAAAGACAGGACAAAAGGGCATGGGAGACACTAAAGGATTTTGACCGGGTTTTAGGGCTGGGGCTGAAGTATGGGACCGAGGTAGAAGTTCCGGGTGAGGTGATGGAGCTGGCAGAGAAAAGGGAGCTGGCAAGGAAGGCAAAAGACTGGACTCGGGCTGATGAGTTGCGTAAAGAGATTCTTAAGCGGGGCTGGATTATTGAAGATACCAAAGATGGCCCGAGATTAAAGCGTGCTTGACTCGGGATGGGTTTTGTGTTATCATTGAAATGAATGGGCCCTTAGCTCAGGTGGTAGAGCACTGTGCTGATAACGCAGGGGCCAGTGGTTCGAGTCCACTAGGGCCCATTTTGTTTTTGCTATGAACCGACGAACACTAATTGTTATTATCGTTGCCGCGGTGCTGGTGACTCTGATCAGCACGGTACTGACCGTGCTCTTTTTTATTGCCGGATTAAAGGAGGATTTTCCTTCACCAGCAGGCAGGGCGCTCGGTTATATCACAATTGAAGGAACAATTACCGATTCAAGAGAGGTGGTGCGACAGTTGCGCGCAATGGCAAAGAACCCCTTAGTAAAAGGGATTTTAATCCGGGTGGAAAGCCCTGGTGGCGGAGTAACCGCCGCCCATGAGATTTATTCGGAAATCAAGCGCATCCGCACTCAGGGCAAGCCAGTGGTTGTGTCAATGGGAACGGTGGCGGCTTCGGGCGGTTATTATGTTTCTTCTCCGGCAAATGTGATCGTTGCCAATCCCGGCACCCTGACCGGTTCAATCGGAGTGATAATGGAGTTGCCGGTTATTCGTGGGCTTCTGGACAAAATCGGAATGAAGGTGGAGGTGATAAAGTCAAGAGAGGCAAAGGACATCGGTTCGCCTTTCCGGGATATGACCGAAACTGACAGAAGGCTGCTGCAGGGTGTGGTGAGTGATGTCTATGAGCAGTTTCTTGAGATTGTCAGCAGCGAGCGTCAAATTCCTGTTGACAGTTTAGAGAAGATTGCCGATGGCAGGATTCTGACCGGCAGGCAGGCAAAGGAGTTTGGGCTGGTTGATACCCTTGGCACGCTTGAGGATGCCAAGCGAATCTTAGCCGAGATGTGCGGTATCAAGGGCGAGCCAAGGATAATTAAACCTCGACCGAAACTCGGCTACCTTTGGCGGCAGTTTTTTGAGGAGGCTGGTGAACGCCTCTTTGGCAGAATAGACTTTCCCCGGCTTTCTTATCGCTGGTTTTGACGCCTCAGCCGGTTGATTTTCTTCTGGTGGCGGCGCGAAGAAGCCGTCGGCATTTGGTCATCCGCAAATGAACCTCTTTGAGATTTGCTTCAATATCGCGAAGGTTTTCAGATTGTTTGGCAGTTTCGAGAAGAGTATGCGCCTCATTCAAATTGGTCTCTGCCTCATTGACGAGCTGGGCATTGTTTGGAGGAAGAGGAACTGCGCGCGCCTGCGCCAGTTGGGCAGTCAGCTCATTTATCTTTTCTTCATCGCGCTGAATCTGAAACCTTAAATCATTGATGGTAACTTTCTTCTGCTGAGTTTTGCCGCTGAGAAGTAGAAAAAGAACACCGGCAACAGCGATAATGCCGACAATTATCCAGATAATAACTCGCAATTTCATTTTAAACTCCTTTAGGGGGCCTGCTGATTTTCAAATGCAAGCCCCCATATTGGTCTACTACTCTCCTCGCAATGCCACCCTCTTGAGTCTGCGCAATTCTGCAATGTAGTCCACAATCTCGCTCCGTTTATCAGTAAGTTGGTCTGGGTCGCTCAATGTTTGGAACTCCTCGATTGCTGTCCTTGTTTTCTGTAGCAGTTCCTGACCGCGGGCAGCATCCTCGCCACTTAGGCGTGAAATAAAAGGTGCAATTCTGTCAATCTCTCGTGTCCACCGCTTAACCTCTTTCGGGATGTCCTCAACTTCCACAACCCGCTTGCCCAGTTTTGCTTCCTGCTGACGGGTCCGGATTACCACGACCCCGACAACGATAACGATGATAACGATAATCACATAGAGTATGATTCGGCCAGTTGGGACTTTTGCCATTATTCCTCCTTATCTGTTTATTATGGTTTTACTATCTGCTGGCGGATTTTCAGATGGCGAACCAACCCGCCCGCAGCAGTGCTTGTATTTTTTGCCTGAACCACAAGGGCAGGGGTCATTTCTCCCTACCTTTGGTGTTTGGCGTCGGACCGGTGCACCAGCCGGGGCGTGCGCTGCCGGCTTTGCCTCGGTAGCGGCTGTCTCGGGTTTGTAGGCACGCACACGCGCCGGGCTGCGCGGACTGAGCCGGTCTTCGCCACTACGAGGGTCAACCCGGAAAAGAACTCTCAAAGCATTCTGATAAAATTCCTGCATCGTTTCGCTGAAGAGACGGAAGGACTCCTGTTTATACTCAACCAGCGGGTCCTTCTGACCGTAAGCCTGCAAGCCAATTCCTTCCCTGAGTATGTCAAGCTGGTGAAGATGGTCGCGCCAGGCTTCGTCAAGCGTAGCAAGAAATACCCGGCGGCACCATTCCGGAAATCTTTCACTGCCGATTTCCTGTGCCAGTTCCTGATAGCGCTGCTGGACAAGGTCGCGGAGGCGTTCCTTCAGCACCTCGCGGTCAAAGTCAACCCGCTGTTCTTCATTAAGGACGATGTCGGTAAGGAAAGTCTTGAGCAGTTCCCCGCGCAAACCATCCCAGTTCCAATCCTGTGGGTTGTGGTTTTCAGAAGTAAACCGCTGAATCAGTTGCTCAAGGAAGGGTTCAAGGATATCCTCAAATACCTTTGTGAGGTCCGGTTCTTTTAAAACGGTATCGCGGAGTGTATAGACGACCTCGCGCTGCCGGTTCATGACATCGTCATATTCGAGAAGGTGGCGCCGAATTTCAGCATTGCGAACCTCGACCCTTTTTTGGGCGTTGGCGATAACCTTGGTGACCAGACGGTTTTCAACCTTTTCATCCTCCTGCGGTGCCCAGCGGTCCATAATTGCCGCCATCCGGTCGCTCCCGAACAGACGCAGCAGGTCATCCTCAAAAGACAGAAAGAAGCGGGATGAACCCGGGTCACCCTGTCTCCCAGACCTGCCGCGTAACTGGTCGTCAATCCGGCGTGCCTCGTGCCGTTCCGTGCCGATAACATAAAGCCCACAGGGCACATCCTCATAACATCTGCCCGATTTTTCCTCCCAGTAGGCGCATTTGCCATCACCGGAAACAAGATAGCAGCGCTCACCTTTGACAACACCCTTGCCCAATTTAATGTCGGTGCCGCGTCCTGCCATATTGGTGGCAATGGTGACCGCACCAGGTTCGCCGGCATGGGCGATTATCTGGCTTTCTGCCTCGTGATTTTTGGCATTCAAGATGGAGTAACGAATTCCGGTCGGCCTTAAGAGACGGTCAAGTTCCTCTGACGCCTGCACCGAGGTGGTGCCGACAAGAATCGGTCTGCCCAATTTATGCCATTTGACAATCTCCTTGACCACCGCCTGAAACTTTGCCTTGCGCGTACGGAAGACCACATCGGGATAGTCGATGCGACGCACCGGTGCGTTCGTGGGGATTTCAATTGCCTCCAGTTTGTAGACATGGTAAAGTTCAGCAGCGATGCTCAAAGCCGTGCCAGACATGCCAGCAAGTTTTTTGTACATCCGGAAGTAGTTCTGCAGGGTGATGGTGCCAAAGGTCTGGGTTTCCTCGCGCACCTGGACCTGCTCCTTTGCCTCAAGCGCTTCGTGCAGACCGTCGGAAAAGCGCCTGCCGGGCATCAGCCTGCCGGTAAACTCATCCACAATCACCACCTGCCCGTCAGGAGTAACTACATAGTCAACATCCTTTTCAAAAAGGGCGTATGCCTTTAGGAGTGCGGCGATATTGGCAAGCCGGTCACTCTTTTCCGCATACTGGCGATAGGTTTCCTCTTTGCGTCGGGCACGTTCCTGCGGGCTCAAGTTTGGGTCAACATCCCATTTCGCCAGTTCGGTGCTGAGGTCGGGCAGGATGAAGAAGTTGGGGTCGTGAGGCGAAAGGGCAGAGCGCCCTTTTTCGGTGAGGTCAACCGAGTGGTCGCGTTCATCAATGACAAAGAAGAGTTCGGCGTCAATTTCATGAAGCCTTTTGTCCCGACGCAGGATGCCATCTGCCTGGTCAATCGCCCTTTTCACCCCTTCCTCCTGCTGAATGCGCATTAGCCGCTTGTTCTTCGGCGAGCCGCGCAGCGCTTGGAGGAATTTCACTGCGGCTTCAAAGGTCTTGCCCTGACGGTAGAGTTTTTGCCCCTCTTCAACAATCCGGTCAACCAGCCGGTCCTGCTCGCGGAAAAGGCGGCTCACCAAGGGTACGAGTTCCTGAAGCTGTTTCTGCTTGGAAAAACCCACAGGACCAGAGATGATTAACGGTGTGCGTGCCTCATCAACGAGGATAATGTCAACCTCGTCGATTATCGCATAGTGATGACCGCGCTGAACCTTGTCCTCCCATCTGAGCACCATATTGTCACGGAGATAGTCAAAACCGAATTCGTTGTTGGTTCCATAGGTGATGTGGCAGACATACTGAGGTCTGCGTTCATCCGGTGTCATTCCCGACTGAATGTAACCAACGGTCAAGCCCAATGATTCGTAAATCGGTCCCATCCATTCCCGGTCGCGGCGCGCCAAATAGTCATTGACCGTAACCAGATGGCAACCCCGCTTCTCGAGGGCGTTGAGATAGAGGGGCATTGTTGCCACCAGGGTTTTGCCCTCCCCGGTTTTCATCTCCGCCACCTTGCCTTCGTGCAAAACGATGGCGCCGATTAACTGGACATCAAACGGCACCATATCCCAGGTGATTTCCTGATTGGTGACGGTCCAGCGTTTGCCCACAAGCCGGCGGCAAGCCTCCTTGACCAAGGCAAATGCCTCAGGCAGGAGGGCATCAAGCGACTCGCCATCACTGATGCGACTAATAAACTCCTCGGTCTTTTTAGGCAGGTCCGCATCAGCGAGGGAATGATAGGTCTCATAGATGGCATTGATTTCTTCCACCTTCTCTCTGAGACGCCTGACCTCCCGCTCGCTTTTGGACGGTATTAACCGTTTAAGTAGTTCAAGCATTTAGCAAGCCAATTTTAACAGCAAATAAATGGCTTGTAAAGTAAAAAATCAACTGAGTCGGCGGAGTGCGCGCTCCATTTCCGCAAGCACCTCTTTGAAGCCTTCGCGGGTGATGGCGGTTTTCAGTGCGGGTGCCGCCTCCGGGTTGCCGATGTCACCGAGCGCCTTTGCCGCCGCCTTGCGCACATCCTGGTTAGAATCTGAGAGCGCAACGCCGAGGTCTTTGACCGCCTCTTGGGCACCGATTCTGCCTAAGGCTTTAACCACTTCCAGCCTGATTTCGGCACGGAGGTCCCTGAGCCGGGGCAAAAGGCATTCAACCGCAGGTTTGCCTGCCGCAACAAGCGCACCCCATTCCTGTTTTGCGCAGAGAAACTGGAATCTGATTTTTGGTTCGGTAGGGATTTTGCCCTGTGCGCTGAGTGCTTCCGCCGCCGCCTTGCGCACTGCCGCATCTTCGTCAGTCAGCACCTTGACGAGAGCGTCGGTTATTGCCTCGGAAGCGGTAAAGTTGAAACCAAGCGATTTGGCAGCGTATTCGCGGGCGTTGGGATTGGTTTCGGTTAAAAGCATCTGGCAGAGTTTTTCCCCAGCATCAGGATAGGTTTTCGGGTTGATTGCATGGGCAGCGGCATCTCTGACCTCAAGGTCGCCATCGCGCAGGGCAAAGAGCAGCCTTTCAAGTGCTGACCGACGCGCTCCTGCGGGTGTGTTTTCCGGCAGACGGGCAAGGGCTTGGGCGGCATTAACCCTGACCTCCATTTGTAGGTCGTCAAGCGCCTTTACGAGCAAATTTACCGCCTTTTCCGGTTGGACGGTAAAGAGTTTTTCTTGAGTTGCTTTTACTGCGGCAATCTTCAGTTCCACCGGCTCTTCGCTACCGGCAAACAGTTCAAGGAAACGGTCAAGTGCTGCCTGCGGGTCAAGCTCGCTCAGCCGCGCAAGCGCCTTTGCCTGCATAAGGGTGAGCCCTTCTTCAGCAAGCCGTGGTTCAACAAGTTCTGTCAGTTCTTTGGTGTCGTTAATGCTAATGATGAGTTTCTCCAGCTCCTTTTCCGCCTGTTTGCGCACGGCGTCGCTGTTACTGAGTTTTGCCTGCGCGAGATAGAAGTTTAAACCTTGAGCGGTTGTTTTTGGCTGCCAGTGGCAGCGCTCAAGCGCCTTCAAAGCAAAGACCCGTTCCTGGAGTTGGTCTGCGCAGAGCCGTTCAATCAGGTTTTGTTCGGCTTCAGGTGATTTCAGTCCAGCGAGCGCATCAAGACAGTGATGATAAAGTTCATAGAGCCGGAGCAGTGATTGCAGGTGCTGGCGGAACTCCTGGTCAATGAGGTTCAAGACTTCTTGCAGTTCAGCCTGGCGTGCTGCAATCTCCTCTTGGCGAACCTGCTTGCGCCTTCACTCGGCGATTTCCTTTTC
>CAZNRV010000032.1:0-13127 GCA_964575495.1 uncultured bacterium | reverse complement strand
GTTCAATATATGCGCGAATGAGGTTAAAAGCAGGACTCTGATTACGGCGCCAGTCATCTTCAGTTAGGAACTGGGTTTTGCGTGGCAAGAGCCGCATCGGGTCGTATTGTTCTCGTTTAAGAACGCTGACAAAGTCGGGCCAGCGGGCAGGTTCAACCTCGTTAATGCTGGGGTAGTGCCGGGCACGCACAAGCATGATGAACTGAACTGTGCCGGCAAGCAGGACTAACCCCAAGAGCAAGCCGACATATCTGGGACGGAGTTTTTTCTGGGTGTGGAGCCAGTATAGGTACCAGCCATACCCGAGGATAAAAACAATCACGAGCGCAGGCGAGCGGAACCAGCGTTCAATAAAGGCAACTGTCGGTGACGCCAGAAAGAGCACGGTGTCATCCATAATCCGCTGACCAGCGCCGATATAGGCAACCAGAAATACCGCGGCAAGGAGCCCGAGCCCGTAGATTAGGGTGATGTTTCTTTCTGAGCGTTCCATTATCCGAATGGCGTAGTAGGTAAGGGCAAGCATCAGCGGGACAACGATGAAGGTGCCACCGGATAAGCCCATTTCGTTAATTGTCAGAATTAGCAGATAACCGACGATGAATTCAAAGAAGCGAAGGTGGATAACCGCATGGCGGTCCACAATCAGGGCAAAGATGAGAAGGGCAAATACAACCAGCATCGGGGTGAAGTGGATGCCAGTGGCGACAAAGAGCAGAAAGATGGCGGCGAGAATCTGGCGGTTGTCACCAGTGCCTTTTTCCCTGCCTTCACGCCAGACGAGCGCAAGGTAGAGAACACCGAGGGCAACCACAACACAGGGCGCATAGACCTCAGCTTCAACACAGTTGTCCCAGTAGGAATACGCAAATGCGCACATGAGTGCGCCAAACAAACCGGCAATATGAGGCAACCACCAGCGCCGTTCCTTTTCCCGTTCGGTAAAACTGGAGAGGAGTTTGACCACAATAAGGTAGAGCAGACCGCAGGAAAAGGCCCCAAATACCGTGGGAATGAGGTTGACCCGAAAGGCGATTTCCCTGCCAATGGGTAAGAGGGTGAAAAGCCTGCCAATCATGACAAAAAGGGGTGTGCCGGGCGGATGGGGAATGCCCGCAATGTAAGAGACGGCAATCAGTTCAGCGCAGTCCCAGAATGAGGCGGTGGGAGCAACGCTGTAAAGATAAACAAAGAGCACAACCGAACAGACAGCCAAAAAAATTATCAGTCGCCAGCGAGATTCTTTCATCGCTTTAACTCTCCTTTAATAGTGCTTGCATCAGATTATACTTTAACTGGGACGGTGTCAAATTGATTAAGAGTCTGCCGCGCTGGGCATAGGTAATACTGCCCGTGGTTTCAGAAACAACAACCGCAACCGCATCGGTGATGGTGCTGATTCCAGCTGCGGCACGATGGCGCATGCCAATGCCCGATTCTGTCTCGCCAATCGGCAGGGTGCAGCCAGCAGCGATGATATGACCGCTGCTGATGATAACCGCACCGTCGTGCAAGGGCGAAGGGGGCGTAAAGATGGAGACGAGCAGGGGCGCGGATACCTTTGATTCAAGTTTTGTGCCGGTTTCAGTGTATTCGCGCAAGCCGATTTCCCGTTCAAGGACAATCAGGGCGCCGATTTTTCTTTCCTTCATCTGCGCGACAGCAGCAACCAGTTCCTCAATTAGGCTTGAGTCTGCGGTTGGACGAAATAGAAAGCGAATTGGGCGAGTGCGACCAAACCGGGAAAGGAGGTTGCGAATCTCCGGCTGGAAGAGGATGACAAAGGCAACAAGCCAGACAGTGGTTAAAGAGTTGACAATCAAGCCGAGCGCCTTGAAATCAAGCCAGCGGGCAACCGAGCCAATTACGACCAAAAGCAAGAGGGCGTAAAGCATCCGAATCGCCCTTGTTCCCCGGAGAAACCGCAGAAAATAATAGGTAAGGATGGCGACGATGATGATGTCAATTGCATCGATGATGCGGAATCGGATGAAACCGGTCATCATCTTTTCGCTCCGATTGCCAGTCTCGGACACAAAGCATCAAACAGTGTCAGTGCCCGTTTGACCTTTAAGACATCGTGGACACGGATGATGTGGGCGCCATTTCTCGCAGCGATTACCGCGGCGGCAATTGTGCCTTCAAGCCGCTCCTCAGGTGGCAGGTTGAGAATCATCCCCACGAATGATTTGCGGGATGGACCAACAACAATCGGTTGACCGAGGGTGCGCAGTTCCCTGAGCCGGCGCAGGATTTCAAGGTTGTGTTCAAGTTTCTTGCCGAAGCCGATTCCCGGGTCAACAAAGATATGCTCTCGCTTGATGCCGGCTTTTGTTCCCGTTTGGAGGGCGCGGTCGAGTTCGTTGATAATTTCCTGCATCAGGTCTTTGTAAACCGGATTTTTCTGCATCGTTTTCGGCTTGCCTCTGATGTGCATGACAATCACCTTGGCATTTGCGCGGGCACAGGTTTCAGCCATCTTGGGGTCAAAGCTAAAACCAGAGATGTCGTTGATGATGCCTGCGCCTTCTTTTAGGGCGATTTCAGCCACACGGGCACCGTTAGTGTCAACCGAAATCGGCACCTGCGTCTTTTTAATTAGGAGTTTTAACACGGGCAGGAGCCGAGAGAGTTGCTCTTCGGGCTTTACCGGTCTTGAACCCGGGCGGGTTGATTCCGCACCAATGTCAATGATGTCCGCACCTTCATCAACCATTTTCAGACCATGGTCAACCGCAACTTCTGGAGAGAGATATCTGCCACCGTCGTAAAAGGAGTCGGGTGTAACATTGAGGATTCCCATTACATAGGTTCTTGTGAACTCAAAATTCCTGCCCTTTATTTTTACCGGTGCGGGCGGATTGAGTGCGCGGCTGGTCAATATCTTCAGCCCGGGCACGAGCCGACGGGCACATTCAGGCTGATGCGTGAGCCTTAAGCAGATTTCCTCAATCTGGCGGGGCGTGGCAAAGATGATGGCATCACTTTTCTTCACCCTGCCGGAAATCACCTGGCGGTGAATTGCGCAGTCTGCGCCGGTGATGAGTGCGGTCTGTTTTAAGATGTTGGCGGTGGCAATGGAAAGCCCGGCAAGTTTTATCGTGAGAACCTGGCTCTTGGCAGCAAAGATTTGCCAGGCAGCTGGGTCAACACCGCTGCGGGCAAGTTCAGCCTTGAGGTCCTGATAATGGTCAAGACTGACGATGCGCATCATAGCCCATCCCGTCATTGCGAGGGTGCTCTGCCCGGGGCAGTGTGGCGAAAGCCACAAGCCCGTGGCAATCCCAGGCTTGAGATTGCCTCGCTGCGCTCGCAACACGCTTCATAACACCTGAGCGATTCTTTTTAGCGCCCAGTTAATCTCCTCTTTTTTAATCAGTAGGGGCGGTGCAAATCTTATTACATTTTCGTGTGTATCCTTGGCAAGGATGCCCAGTTCCAAGAGCCTTTCGCAATAGGTTCTTGCCGGAACCGCCTCAGGAGAGAGTTCCACACCAATCAAAAGCCCTTTGCCCCGGATTTCTGCCACCTTTGGGGAGTTGAGTTTTTTCAGTTCTGCCTGAAAATAGGCACCGAGTGCAAATGCGTTCTCGGCAAGTTTTTCCTCAAGGATGACCCTGATTGCGGCTTTGCCGACCGCACAGGCTAACGGGTTGCCGCCAAAGGTTGAGCCGTGATTGCCCGGAACAAAAGCCGCCATAATCTCCTTTGATGAGAGGACCGCGGAAACCGGGACGCACCCACCACCAAGCGCCTTGCCTAAAATCAAAACATCGGGCTTGGCATCCTCATACTCATAGCAAAAGAGTTTGCCGGTTCTGCCCAGCCCGGTCTGAATCTCGTCGAGGATGAACAGGATGCGGTTCTCTTGGCAGATTTCCTTTGCCCTTTTCAAGTAGCCATCCTTGGGCACAATCACCCCGCCCTCACCCTGAATTGGCTCAACGAGGAATCCGACGGTGTTTTTGTTAAGCGCTTGTTTTAACGCGGTGATATCATCATAAGGGATGACTTTGAATCCGGGCGTGAAAGGACCGAACCCGTCGCGGTAAAGGGCTTCGGTTGAGAAACTGATGATGGTGATGGTCCGACCGTGAAAGTTGTTGGCACAGACAATTATCTCTGCTTGGTCTGGTTTGACATTTTTATTAAGGTAGCCCCAACGCCGTGCCAATTTGACTGCGGTCTCAACCGCCTCCGCGCCGGAGTTCATTAAAAGCACCTGGTCCTGACCGGTGATTTCTGAAAGCAGTTTGGAGAACGGTGCCAGCTGGTCATTGTGAAACGCCCTTGAGGTCAAGGTCAGCCTGTTTGCCTGCTCAATCAAACTCTTGATTATCTGCGGGTGGCGGTGACCTTGATTCAATGCTGAATAGGCTGAGAGCATATCCAGATATCTCTTACCTTCAACATCCTCAACCCAGACCCCTTCGCCTTTGGTAATCACAACCGGCAAGGGGTGGTAATTGCGAGCGCAGTAATCTTCTTCCAGCCGAATATAGTCCTGATTCCTCAATTGCAACTCCTTTCAGATTAAATTGATATCTCATTTTAGCCTGAATAAAAGCAGAGTCAATTGAACCCTGATTCCAACCGGTGATGATGCGACTGCCGGTGGGAGCGCTCAGTTCCTGTTTTTAGTTTTTGGTTAAACTACAAACTATGAAGCATAAACCAAGAACCAATCGGTTACCACCGGGGTGGTGGAGGGGACCTGCCCTTTGAGCAAAAAACTAAATGCCAGCAACTCGCTAACCATTTGCTAATTTGTAAGTTATATCAATATTTTGTTGTAATCCGCAAGATTCTCTGTTAGCTTTTCTCTTTTTCCGGCTCTAAATGAGGGGGAGGTTAGGTTGTTGCTGACTTTTTGACACAGTTAGGATATTATTGGTTCTGCTGGTAAAAATCCCACTGCTTGACCGTTTGAGTGAGTTTGGTATCTTTTTTGACATAGATGAACTCAGTTACAGTTAAAGATGTCACTTCGGAAAATGTTGACGATTTGTGTCTGGTATGTGTGCCAGAAGAGAAGTGGTCAGACCCGGCGTGGAAAAGAGGGGTTGAGGAGAAAAGAATTTGGGGACTGCAGATGCTAAAGAAATCCGGCTCTTTTGCCAAGGTAGCTTATATTGATGCAATTCCTGCCGGGATAATTCAATATCAGCCTTTGTTAGAGGAAGGGGTTGTTGAGATTCAATGTATCTATGTCCATGAGCAAAGGTTCTGGGGCAAGGGTGCAGGCAGTGCGCTCCTTGCCGCTCTGATTGCCGATATGAAAAAGCCTTTGCCATGGTTTGAAAATAAACCGGCAAACGGTCTGATTGTTCACACATTTTCGGGTGAGTCCGCAGGGCAGATGTCTGCCCGGGATTTCTTTACCCGCAGGGGTTTTAAGACGGTGGGTGTTAACCCGGATTTTCTCTTCCTTCCTTTTCAAGAGGGTTTTGTTTATCAGCCAAAGCCGAAAACAGAGCGCCATTACCAGCCGCAGGGTGAGGATAAAGGCAGGGTTCTCTTATTCTGCGGTCCAAACAACTGCTCTGCCGCTTATCCATTTTTCCTGAAGAGGATGGAGCGCTATATCAGGGAGATTGACGGTAAAGTGCCAATTGACTATGTCGATATTTCCCTTGAACCGGATTTTGTTCAGAAAAGAGAGGCACGTTATGGCGATTGTGTTGTCAATGGCAGACTGATAAGAACCTTTGTCCTTGATAAGGAGCGCTTTCAGGAAGAGGTGCGAGTGGCTCTTAGCGATAGGTGAAACCTGTCTCCTGAGCAATTTTCTAAGGGGTTAGTCCTTCTGATGCTTGACAGAGGATGCGGGTGTGCTATGCTGAAAGAGATGTCAAGTTAAACTGGTGATGAATGTATTGATTGCGCTAATAATTCTTTGTAATTTGGGCGGGCGGGCGCCGGTTTTGGCTGACACGATTGAGAATTTTGAGTCAGGTGTGGTTGAACTTTTTTCCTTTCCGAATGAGGATTGCGAGCCTGACTCCTGGTGTCTGGATTCTATTATCACCCATAACAACTCCCGCTATGCGTTGAAGATTTTCGGGAATACCTGGAAGATTGAACAGGTTGCGCCGGTTGAACTGGATTCTAATACCGTTTTTGCGGTTGCCGCCTATGTTGAGACCAAAGGCGAGGTTCAGGGTTTCGGTTTGATCGGTGCGGGAGAGACGCTTCTCTATTCCTTTGCAGGCAGGGAAAAGGTTGACCCGCAAAGATGGATTACGGTTTATCAGGGTGCATTTCCTGTGCGCGCCTGGAATCTGTATCAGTTGCCGGTGGGCGAGGACTGGCTTTCTCGGTTCGGACATCTGGCAACGGTAAATGGGATTGTCTTGATCAATGACCGCGACAGTGTTCAGGAAGGGATAATATATTTTGACGACATCCTGAATATCAGCGCAGACCTGCCAATAGCACCGGTTGTGGAGATTGAGCACGAGCAGGAAGGGGAAAGTGATAACAGCGACGGAAGTTACAGCATTACTGTCCATTTTTACAGCCGGGTTATTGACCCGGATTCAAGAGGGCATCTTTATTTCTGGTCGTTTGGGGATGATTCCACGAGCAATGACTCCTGTCCGGTTCATACTTATGTTGTGGGCGATGACCATGAGTTTACCGTGCTCTGTGAGGTTTGTGATTCGACCGGTCGCAAGGGCAGAGACTCCTGCCGGGTGCGGGTTGAGACTGGTCAGACAAGTTTTCCCTTGAAGCTCAACTTTATTGGCGATGTGATGTTGGCAAGGAGGTATGAGCTGCCGGGTGGGATAATTGATTCACTTGGACCTGAAGGGGTTTTTGCTCAAATCAAGTCTTATCTTGGTGACTGGGCAGATATCACGGTTGCCAATCTTGAGTGCCCTCTGACAAACACCGGCGCACCTCATCCGACCAAGCCGATTGTTTTCCGGGGCAGACCGACTAATGTGCGCGGGCTTAAGTTTGCCGGAATTGATGTTGTCTCGCTGGCAAATAATCACATTATTGACTACGGGCTTGAGGGCCTGAGTCAGACTCAGAGGGTGCTTGATTCGGCATATATAAGATATTCAGGTGCGGGTGCAAACTCATACGAGGCTTTTCTGCCGGTGTTTCTCGTCAAGTCGGGTAAGAGCTTCGGCTTTCTCGCTTACAGCGACCGCACCGGTCAGTATGACAATTATCAGCCCTATCTCAATGCCGGATATAACAAGCCCGGTTTTGCCGAACAGGACACATTCAGGATTTTCCAAGGAATCAAACAGGCAAGGGCGGTGAGCGACTTTGTGATTGTCCAGTTGCATTCAGGTGAGGAGTATAATGAAAGACCTATTGACCAGTCTGACGAGTGGTATTTTCCCTATCAGGAAAGACCGGCTGCGGCGCAAAGGGAAATCAGGCGCAGAATTATTGACAATGGTGCGGACCTGATTGTTTGCCATCACCCGCATATCCTGCAGGGAATTGAGGTTTATCAGGGCAGGGTGATTGCCCATTCATTGGGTAATTTTACCTTTGACCAGGATTATCCTGAGACCTATCCTTCAGTAATTCTCAACGGGCTTCTGGACAATTGGGGTTTTTATCACTTCTTCCTTGTGCCGGTTTTTATTGACGACTATATTCCCAAAAGGGCAGAAGGTGAACTGGGTTTGTTTATCCTGCGTCATCTTGCCTACCTGTCAAGGGAGATGAATAGTTATTTGATGGTGAATCGGGAAAGCGTTCAGGCAATAATTGCCCTGGATACACTTAACCTTGTTACCGAGACCAAGGAGTTTCAGCTCGCTTTTGAACTTGAACCGGATTCGGGCTGGTTTGTGTCTGCGCCTCTGCGTATAGATGACTGGGGCGATATTTCAGAGTTGCTGAATATCATACCAGCAGGTGAATGGCAGTTCCGATTGGGGAGGGATTTGGTCTGGTTTGGCAACATGGAAAATGAAGGGGCGACGATGTGGCTGTTGAATCAGGTGGATGAGTTTTATGACACAATAAGTTTGCGCGGGCAGAGGTCTTTGTGCCAGCGGCGTCAGCCAGGCAATGGTGTGATAATCACCAACCTTGAGGAGCGAATGGTGCTGCCTCAGGATTCGGGTGATTTGGCTGTTTATGGGTGGGTCAGGGCAGTAAACGGCAGAAATGTCAATCTATCGCTCAACTGCTATAATGTTAGAACCGGTGGAACAGTTGTTAAAGCCTGTAGCCTTGCTAATCCGCTTAATGGAATATTTGACTGGCAATTCAAATATAAAAGTATTGCACCACCGGCAAGCGGGCTTTACTTTGACCTCTGGTTGAAGAGTGCGGGTGCGGATTCAGGGATTTCAAGAGTCTGGTTTGATGATGTCGGTATAATTAAGTGGAATAACTGGCAGAATTTTAACGGTCAGATTGCCATCCCGAGTCCAAATGAGTATTTCTTTATTCAAGTTAGGACAAGGGATACGGTAAGTTCTGCAAAGGTTCAATACGAAGAGGTCAATTATCAGCCGCTGACAGGAATTGAACAGCAGAGGTTTGTTTCTGATTTTTTCTTTCCTGAACTTTCGGTCCAGCCTGTGCCCGCGCGCAGGGATGTATTTATAAGATATTATCTGCCGAAATCAGGGAGGGTGGGTTTGAAGGTTTACAACTCAGCAGGGCGAATGGTCAGGTGTCTGATTGAGAATAATCAGGGTGTGGGCTGGCAGTTGATAAAATGGAATCTGAATGATGATAAAGGCAGAGATGTTCCTGCGGGGACATATTTCTGCCGGCTGAAAACAGCAAATGGTGCGGTTATCGCCAAGGTGGTGCTGGTAAGAAAAGATTGAAACCGAATGGATTTAGAAAAAACGGGGCTGAGGGATGAGGAACTGGTCCTAAAGGCAAAACAAGGGGATTTATCCGCATTTGAGGAGTTAATCAGACGGCACCAGCAGGGTCTTTTTTCATTTATATATCGGATTGTCAACAACAGTGATGCTGCCGAGGAACTTGCCCAAGAGGCGTGGGTAAAGGCATGCAAAAGCCTTAAGGGATTCAAGGGTAAAAGCGGGTTCAAGACCTGGGTTTATCGTATCGGGATGAACCTTGCATTCAATTTCAGGACCAGAACAAAGCCAACCGAGGAACTGAGTGAGTTGTTGCCAGCAGCAGAGGCAAGCCAGCCTGAAGAGAGTTTCCGGCAGAAGAGGCAAAAGGAGATTGTCAGTCAGGCGCTTATGCGATTGCCGGTTGACCAACGGACAGCAATAGTGCTATCTGTTTATGAGGAAATGAGTTATAAGGAGATTGCCGAGGTGATGAAAAAGTCGGTGCGGGCGGTTGATTCGCTTTTGGTGCGCGCAAGGACGAATTTAAGGCAACTTTTGACCCCGGCAAGAAAAAAGGGGTGGGTATAAAATGAACAAACAAAAGGCGCAGGAAAACAACTTGAAAGGGGTCTAATATAATGAAGATGAAGAAATGCTCAAAGGTTAAAACTCTTCTGTCAAGTTTTCTTGATGGTGAACTTAAGGGTGAGGTTAAGGTTGATGTTGAACTCCATCTCGCCCAGTGTCCGGATTGCCGAAACGAACTGGCATTACTTAAGGCGGATAGAGAGGTTTTAACTTCGGTAAGTGTGCCCGAACTTTCACCCTATTTTCTCACAAAGACGTTTGCCCGCATCCGAGAACTGAAGGAGCGAAAGGAGCCTTTCTGGACAAGACGATTTGTCTATCAGGCAGGTGCGGCATTTTTAGTATTGCTTGGCATCGGGCTGGGCATCTTTCTTGGCTCTAATCTTGCTACCCATAACGGTGTTAGTCAGGAGATAGCCACACTTAATGCCGAGCCATCTATCGAGGAGATTTTTGCGGTGGATAATGGAGGTGAGCGATGAAAAACCGCTGGTTATATATTGTCCTAATGGTGTCGCTCGCACTCAATCTAACTGTAATTGGCGCATTTGCTTATCGGCGTTACCAGGTGAAACAGAAAAGGTTGGGGGTTTTTCGCCGGTTGAAGATGATGGCACCAGCGAGAATGGACCCGCTTTTGACCGAACATCAGCGGCTGATGGATTCTTTGAGGCTTGAATACTGGCAGGCAAGGCAGAAACTGGCGCGCCTGATTTTTGAGGAAAAGCCGGAAACGGTTGCGGTTGAACAGGCACTTCGCGCCATTGGTGAGATTCACAAGGAGATGAACCTTTTAGTCTATGAGACCGCAAGAAAAACCGGAATGGTTTTACCATTAGAGCAGCGGGAAAGGTTAAGGCGGCACTGGTGTGAGATGATAGAAGGTCCACATCCACCTCGCCAGCCAGGACCAAAACCGCCTTATCCTTACAGGAGAGAAATCCGTAAGGCAAGAAGGTATTAATATTAAAAGGGAGGAAAAATGAAAGTTATGAACAGATTGAGCAGCAGGCTGGTAATTGTCGGCGTATTAGTTTTTGCCGGCTGGTTAGGTGCCCAGATGCCGGCAGTAGAACCCGAGGCACCACCCGCAGACCCTGAAGCGATGCAGATGCCGGCGATGGGGATTATGGGATTACCTAACCTGACCGATGCACAGAAGGAACAGATTCAGACGTTGCGCATCAAGCATCTGAAAGAGGCGCTGCCGATTGAAACCGATATTAAAGTCAAGGAACTGGAACTGGGTGCGCTCTGGCAGGTGGATAAACTTGATACCAAGGCAATCGTGGCAAAGGTGAAGGAGATTGCTGATTTGCGCACGAAACTGGAACTGGCGAAGGTGAATCACAGAATTGAGATTTACAAAATTCTGACACCGGAGCAGCGGAAGATGCTTGGAAGGGAATTTGGGCTGGGAAGAGGTATGAGACAGAGGATGCAGAAGAGATTAAGGCAGATGCATCAGAGACATCTTGAACCGATGGGACCTGAGAACTGTCCGCATAGGTAGACGCCTCCTTTTGGCTCGGTCAGACCGCCCCGCAAGGGGCGGTTTTTTATATCCGACCTCTTTACAAAATATCCGCAAAAATGGCAAAGGGTGTCAAAATCCCGGTCAGGGATTAGGGTGGGAGTGGTGCAGGGGACTATTCCCCCTGTAATCTTACATCACCTTATTGGCAGTTAACTTGTAAAACCTGAGAGATTTTTCGGGTTGAGCAACACCTCAAAACAAAGGTCGTCTTGGGAAATCTTTTCCGCTGATAAGCAACGCTATTTTGTGCTGTTAGAGGCGGATAGCATCAGTCATTCACCTGTTTTAACGGGGATTACCCTCTATGTAACCCTGCCATTTTCTAACGGGTTAATTTAGGGTTGATACCAGATTGGAAGTATCAGAAGTTAGATGTTGGAGACAGAAGACCAGGGACATAAGACGGAGCAGAGGCATACAGACAGGCATAGCCCCCCTCATTCTGACTTTTTCTCTTGTCATTCTGACCGAAGTCGAGAGCCTGGCCTGAGCGTGCCGAAGGGAATCGCTTAACGAGGAATGCGATAGGAAAAGCAAATTTTCTGCTTGACAGGAGGCGGATTTATGGTATGATTATATGGTAGGTGAAGTATGACTCAAAAGGCTCTTTTAGCTGTTAAACTCCAATTACCTGTGGCACAATCTTTGCTTAGACAGACAGACAGACAGAAACTTCCACTTTAGACAATTTATCCGGATTGGAAACAGGCATCTGGGCGTTATGCCCTTTTTGCTCTTTGAAAATCTGGAGTTTTATTTGACAATGAGGAGTTTACGGGTAAGCGTCTGACTACCGAGTTTTAACCTGACAAAATAGGCGCCGGGGCTAATCGCCCGGGTCTGCCATAACCCGTCTGGTTCTGCCACAACTCTGCCGGTTATATCAAGGATTTCCACCCTTGCCCCTTCGGGCAGTTGGTCAAATAGAGCCGGCTTGCCCTTTGCAACAATGGATGGGCTGATTTTGACCTGCTCCAGAACCTTATGTTGCTGTTCAGCAAGACCGGATCCAATATACTCACAGATAATAGTCCATTGGAGTGAGTCCCGGTAGTGATATATGAGTTCTTTTTTCCCGTCTGAATTAATATCATATATGGTGGGCAGATCTCCTTGTTCAATATAATAGAATTGCTCATACTGGTCATTTGCAGTGCAGCGGAATAGCCGGATGCCGGATGCCTCAACCGCTATCTCAGGTATGGAGTCACCATTTAGGTCACCTACAGCTATTGAACCGCCTCGGGGAACCATCGGGAACTGAGTTGACCAGACTATATCAAAGGTGTCGTTGGAGGGGGACTCAATTACTGCGAGGTAGCCAAAATCATCAATGTCCCGGCCGTATGCAATCGCTTCGTTCCTGCCGTCTCTATCCATATCCGGTGCTGCTGCAACAGCGGTTACCACACTCAACATCCCAAAGAAAAAACTGTCCTTTACAGCCAACGAGTCATCTGCAACCGACTCATAAAAGTATGCCCAAATGGGAGGGTATTCTTCTTTGACCACAAGGAGTTCAGGAATGCCATCCCGGTCAAGGTCCGGGGTTTGAGTAAATAGTTTGCCACCTGGGATTCCATTTACAAGGATATATCTGTCCGGACCGGTGCATTCATAAATCCGTATGTTACGATTACTTAAGGTAAAGGTGAGTTCGCGGGCAGAATCTGCATCCAGGTCGGTGATTTTTCCACAGAAGGTTATTGTAGAAGCCAGAGATTCGGTGCGCCATACCGGCACAAGTGGAAGGGATGCGGAATCTGCGCTTTCAAGAACGCCGGTGCGGCAACCCAGGCTTTCAGGGTAACTCATTAACAGGTCGGTCTTGCGGTCCTGGTCAGCATCGCCAATGTCCAGGATTTCTGCCTGGATGTAGCCAAGTGGAAAACTGTCAAACTGCCAATCAGCGGTGTATTCCATAATGTAATTGGTCCAGTCAGGCCCTCTGAGGAGCATCATATAGATTTCCTGTTTGCCATCATGGTCAGCATCGCCGCAAACATACCTATCCCAAGCGAAACCCTGGATGCGGGTGGCCTCACGTAACTCAAAGGGGATGTTGGGAGTGGTAATAATGGATAACAGGAGGAGAAAAACCATACCAGGCAATAATACAAACACAATAACCTCAGTCAAGAAAAAACCCGCCTGTGGGTAGAGCGCAGGCAAAGGGGGTGATATGTAACTCCTGACTGCATCAG
>CAZNRV010000031.1:0-3281 GCA_964575495.1 uncultured bacterium | reverse complement strand
TCGTCAAGGACCACAAAGCGCCAGGGCTGACCGTTGTCTGCTGAAGGGGCGAGTCGCGCCGCCTCAAGGCAAGCTTGCAGTTTTTCCCTTTCAACCGGGCGGTCACTGAACCGGCGAACCGAACGGCGTTTCCAGCACAGTCTCAGGAAGGAACTTTCTTTCATACTTGATAAAGGTTAGAAAAAACAGGCTCAAAGGTCAATATAATCCGAGTTGGTTCATAGTTCTTGGTTCTTGGTTTTTGGTTCGGAGAACTGGGAACTTGGAACTAAGAACAGGGAACTATCCGATGCCAGACTGGACAGAAAATTTTCCGCAGTTATAATTTTAATTCAAAATGCCCGATGTAAACGAATTTGAACCGAAGATTGTTGCCTTTCTTTGCAACTGGTGTTCTTATGCCGGTGCTGACCTTGCCGGTATCTCACGGATGCATTATCCGCCTTCAATCAGGGTGATCAGGGTTCCCTGTTCTGGCAGGGTTGACCCCTTTTTTATTTTACAGGCGCTGCAGCAGGGGGCTGATGGCGTCCTGGTCTCAGGCTGCCATCCTGGTGACTGCCATTATCTTACCGGCAACTATGTTGCCCGGAGAAGGTTTGCGGTTTTGAATGACCTTCTTGATTTCTGCGGGATTGAGCCGGGCAGGGTGACATTTGCCTGGGTATCAGCATCTGAAGGCGAGCGCTTTGCCCGGCTGGTCCAGGAGGTAACCGAAAAGGTGAGAGGGCTCGGATCGAACCAGAAACTGAAAAAGGAACTGCCCGTATGAAGAGAAACGAAAAACTGCGGCAAAGGGCAAGGGAACTGCTTGAGAATAAGCAGGTGAAGATGGTTATTGGGTACTGTCAAGGTTCAAGGCCCGGATTAAGCCAGCCCCTGTTTGTTACTGTGCCGGAACAGGCGGATAAACTCATCTTTGACTCCACCTGCTCCCAGAACCTTGCCAACTACCTGTTGAAGGTTAAGAACTCAGGCAAAATCGCTATTGTCGCCAGGGGCTGCGACTCCCGCTCAATCGTTGTGCTTTTGCAGGAAAACCAGGTCCAGCGGGAAGATTTATATATCCTTGGGGTTGGTTGCGAAGGGGTCTTACAAAATGGCGCCAAGTCGGTCTCCTGCCTTACCTGCCAGTATCCCAACCCGGTTATCTATGATGAACTAATTGGCGAGGAGGTTCCCACGCCAGACTCTGACCAGACAATTGTTAGGGGTGATAGAGAATTTGAACAACTTTCACCTGACGAGCGCTGGCAGGTTTTAACTGAAGATATCAGCCGCTGTATCCGCTGCTATGCCTGCCGGCAGGTCTGCCCGAACTGCTACTGCCCTGTGTGCTTTGTTGACATTTCAATGCCGCAACTTGTGGGCAAGACCCAGAACCTTTCTGATAATATGGTATTTCACATCATCCGTGCCCTGCATATGGCGGGCAGATGTGTTGAGTGCGGTGCGTGCTCTCGTGCCTGTCCGATGGAAATTGACCTGATGCGGTTCAATCGCCGGGTCGCAAAAACTGTCAGGGAGCGGTTTGATGCCATTGCTGGTGTTGATATGAACAAGCCCCCGGCTTTGACACAATTTGCTCCATCTGACCCCCAGGAATTTATCAAATGAAGCGCTATGTGATTAAGAAAGAACAGTTCAAACAACTCCTTGACCAGCTCGCAAATAAGGCAAATCTCTATGCACCAGTCAAAGATAAAACCCGCGCCAACTGGGCTAAAATCAAATCAGCCGCACAAATCTATCTTGAACAAGTTAATACCCGCGAGCCGGCAAAAGGTTTTATCTTCCCGGCCTGCGAAGTCCTGATTCAATTTGACCGGTCCGGCAATGCGGTTGAACCTGAACCACGAGAAAAGCAGATTATCTTTGGCATCAGACCCTGCGATGCCAGGGCAATCGCCTTTATTGAAAGGTTCTACACGGTTGAAGGCAAAACCGACCCTTATGTCAAAGCCAGGCGGGAAAACAGCACCTTTATCGGGATTGCGTGCAACCGCACCGCACCAGAATGTTTCTGCACGGCTGTTGGCGGTAGTCCGCACAGCGCAGCCGGAATGGATTTGCTTTTGACCGATCTGGGTGATGTCTTCCTTGCCGAACCGGTAACTGAAAAGGGGGAGGGGCTGGTTGGCGGTTATCCAGAGGCAGAGGATGGGCATTTGAAGGCAGGGGCGAAACTGAAAGAAAAGGCAGAGGCAGAAATCTCCTTACGGATTGACACGGCAAAACTGAAAGAGATACTGCCAAAAGCATTTGCGAGCAAAATCTGGGAGACACTTGCCCTTAACTGTGTTAACTGCGGTGCCTGCACATTTCTCTGTCCTACCTGTCACTGTTTTGATGTCAGTGATGAGAGCGTTCGGGGCAGGGTGGTGCGCATCAGGGTGTGGGACTCATGCCAGTTTGCCCTTTACTCGCGGCATGCCTCTGGTCATAATCCGCGTTTTGACCCGGCAGCAAGGTATCGCAACCGGGTCATGGACAAGTTCTATTATACGGTTGAACAGGTGGGTGAAATCTCGTGTGTGGGCTGCGGTAGATGCATTATCGCCTGTCCTGCCGGGATTGATATCCGCACAACAGTGAAAAGGCTCTTTAATGAATTGCCAGAGGGGTAGATGAATAACCCTTACCTGCCTTTGTTGATGCGCATTGAGAAAGTGACAATTGAGAACGATGCCCGTGACCTGAAGACATTTGACCTTGCCTTTGTCAACGAGGCTGACCAGAAGGTTTTTCAGTTTGTCCCTGGGCAGTTTGCGTTTCTGTCGATTGCCGGTGTGGGCGAGGCGCCTTTTGGCATCGCCTCGGCCCCGCATGAGCGGTTTTTAAAATTCACAGTCAAGAAGGTCGGCGTTTTCACCACCGCTCTCCATGAACTGGAGGCGGGTGCGGTTATCGGCATACGCGGGCCCTGGGGGAACTCTTATCCGTTTGACCTGATGCAGGGCAAGGATGTGGTGATTGTCTCAGGCGGGTTTTCCTTTACCACCCTGCGCGCAACCATCGCCCACCTACTTGAACCTGAAAACCGGAAAGGGTTGGGTAAAATCACAGCAATTTATGGTGCCCGTTTCCCGGGTGAACTCTTGTACAAGGAGGAGGTCCGCAACTGGGAAAATAACCCAGAGCTGCAACTGGTTCTCTGCGTGGACCGGCTCAACGGCGCTGACTGGCCCAAAAGGGAGGGGCTGGTGCCGAATGTCTTGAAGGAGGTTGCACCGAAATCGGAAAATGCGATTGCCCTGGTGTGCGGTCCGCCGATGATGATT
>CAZNRV010000030.1:0-17569 GCA_964575495.1 uncultured bacterium | reverse complement strand
GTGTTACTAAAGAGGTGGGTTTTTCCCGTTATGAGGTCTGTTCTGATTGCCATGGTGCTGGTGGGACTGGCAGGATTACCTGCGGAACCTGTGCGGGGCAGGGTAGAATAAGGCGTCAGACCAGTTCGATATTCGGGCAGTTTGTTCAGGTATCAACCTGTCCGGACTGCGGTGGTTCTGGGGAAAGAATTAAAAATTTGTGCCGGAGGTGTAACGGGGAAGGCAGAATCAGACAGAGTAGAAAACTGAAGGTTAAGATTCCTGCTGGGGTAATGGCGGGAATGCCGGTTGTGCTGCGCAACGAAGGTCATTGGGGTCCAGGTGGCAGTGGTGATGTTGTGATTGAGGTTGTGGAAAAGGAGCATCCTCTTTTTGTTCGAGATGGTGACAATGTGATTGTGGAGGTGCCGATTTCGATTCCGGTTGCAGTGTTAGGAGGTCACGTCAAGGTTCCGACATTGAACGGCTTTAAAGAGGTAGAGATACCGGCAGGCACGAATTCGGGAACAGTTTTACGGTTACGAGGTCAGGGTATCAAGCGGATACAGGGGGGGAGTGGAGACCTGTTGGTGAAGGTTGTAATTCATATACCCAAGCATCTCAGTCAGAAGGAGCGTGCGCTTTATAAACAACTGACCGAGGTCCAGGGAGAAGCGGTGCCAGAGCCAAGAAAACCCGAGGTCTGATTATGGAATATTTCTATGTTCCAAATCTTAATGCTAAAAAAGGAGAAGTTGTAATCGCCGGCCAGGAGGCAAGGCATATTGCTAAGGTTTTACGCCATAAGCCCGGTGACGAAATTTTGGGCACCAATGGAAGGGGAGATGAATTCAAAATGGTGATTAAAAATATTCAGCCGGAGCGGGTATTAGTAAATGTGTTTGAGAAAAGGGAGGGGCAGCGGGAACCTCAGCACAAGTTAACATTGGCGCCAGCAGTATTAAAAGGAAATAAACTTAGTTTAGTGGTTGAGGCGGTTACTGAATTGGGGGTGAGCGAAATTGCACCTTTTCTCAGCGCCCGGGTGGTCGGGAAGATGGGTGCGGTGAAGGGACAGAGACTTCGGGCGGTAGCAATAAGCGGAATGAAAAGTGCTTTGCGGACAATTCTGCCTGAGATAAAACCCGTCGTCGGAATTGAGGGTTTAATCAAGAAATTCAGTGATTTTGACCAGGTTGTTGTTGCCTACGAGGAAGAGCGGAGCAAAAGTCTGGAACAAGTGTTGGATACTAAGGTTAAGTCCGTGCTGTTGATTATTGGACCCGAAGGTGGGTTCACCAAAGAAGAAGCAGGTTGGATGCGAGAAGCAGGGGCGGTGCTTTTTACTCTTGGACCAAGGAGGCTGCGGGCCGAGACCGCAGCAGTTGCCGCAACGGCGCTGTGTTTGAGTTTGTTGGGTGATTTAAAATGAAAATATCAGAAAGGAGGTGCAGCATTTAATGGTAAGTATTACTGTGAAAGAAGGCGAACCGTATGAAAGCTTTATCAGGAGGTTTCGCCGGGCTTGTGAGCAGGCAGGGATTCTGCGTGAGTTCAAGCGCCGCGAGTATTACGAGAAGCCGAGTGAGCGGCGCAAGCGCAAGATGGCTGAGGCAAGACGCCGGCTCTATCGTAAGCAGATGAGCGAAAGATAATATATAAGGTTCGGTGAAAGGATAGGGAAATTGGATAAAGAAACCCTGAAAGCGCTGGACTTCTTCCGAATCCAAGAGATACTGGTTAGTCTCTGCGCCAGTGAATTGGGGAGGGAGCGTGCGCGGCTATTGGAGCCGGTCTTGAGCAAATCAGAGATAGAAACTGAGTTTGACCGGCTAACGGAGCTAATGGGTCTTGATGGTGAACCGCCTTTATCAGGGGCGAGCGATATTCGCGGACTCTTACAGCAGGTTGAGGCAGGAGGCATGCTTACCCCTATTGAACTTTGGCAGGTCAGGCAGGTTTGTGAGCGGCTCGATTTGTGTAAGCAGTTCTTTCGGCATCACCGTGAAAGGATAAGCGTTTTGAAGTCCATTGGCGAAGAAATGGTCGTGCTGGAGCAGTTAAAAACGGCGATTGACAGAGCGATTGATGAGTCTGGTGCGATCAAGGACAGCGCAAGTTCGAGATTGAACGAAGTGCGTATGGAGTTGCGGGAAAGGCGCAATCAGCTGATAGAGCGACTTGAACGGATGACTGAGGAGTCACCGGATAGGTTTGAAGGTCCGGTCACGATACGAAGAGAAAGGTTTGTTTTGCCAGTAAAACTGGAGGCAAAGAATCAGGTGCCGGGTGTTGTCCATTCCTTATCTGGCAGTGGTCAGACTGTTTTTATAGAGCCACTGGAAAGCATTGATGAGCAGAATCGGCTGCAGGAGTTGCGCGATGCCGAGATTGAAGAGATTGACCGCATTAGGCGCGAACTTTCCGCAATGGTATGTTATTATCGGCAGGAGCTCGATTCGGGACTAAGGGCAATGGGTGAACTGGATTTGCTCGTGGCGAAGTGCAGATTTGCCAAGAGGTTTGGCTGTTTCAGACCAGTCATTGATGATAATCGGGTGGAAATTGTCCGGGCAATACATCCGTTATTAGTCCTTCACAAAACTGATGTCGTCCCGCTTGATTTCCGTCTGCAGGACCAAACAAAGATTGTCCTTGTGTCAGGGCCCAATGCCGGTGGCAAAACGGTGGTGCTGAAGACAATAGGGGTATGCAGCCTGCTTTTGAAATGCGGTATGTTTGTTCCCGCAGCCGATGGGACAAGATTGCCACTGTTTGCAAGGGTTTATGCCGCTATCGGTGATGAGCAGTCGTTAGAGGCAGATATGTCTTCTTTTACCAGCCATCTCAGCAGACTAAAGGAGATATTGCGAAGTGCTGATGCGGACAGCCTGGTTTTAATTGATGAGATTGGGGCGGCAACCGCACCTGAGGAGGGTTCGGCACTGGCGATTGCAGTTCTTGAGGAGCTGCGCAACCGGGGTGTATGTACAGTCGCCACTACCCATTTCAACAGCCTGAAGGTTTTTGTTCAGGATGAAGCACGGATGGCTAATGCGGGGATGGAGTTTAGAGATGGACCCACTTATCGGTTGATAATGGGGATGCCAGGGGAATCGAGCGCGTTTGAAATTGCCGAGCGGTCAGGTTTGCCTCAAGGGATAATCAGGCGGGCAAGGGAGCGGATAGGCAAGGAATGGGTTGATTTCAAAGCTAAACTGCAAATGCTGAATGAGCAACTAAGGCAGGCGGAAAAGGAAAGACAGGAGGCAGAGAAACATAAGGCAAGGACTGATGAGATTCTTCAGGCTTATGAAAAGAGGTTAAGGGAGTTTGATGAGTGGCAGACGCGGGAGCGAAGCAGGTTTCTAACTGAGCAGGAGCGGATGTTGAAAGAGATGAGACGGCAAATTGAAAATCTTGTGAGGGAGTTGCGGGAGCGCAAGGCAGACCACGAAAGCATTGTGCAGGCAAAGCGGTTCATTGAGGAGAATCTGAGTAAATTAGAATCAGAGGGAAAGGGGACAGTAGCAAGCCAGCCTGTGCCTGATTTTGGGGTTGGTGATATTGTGGAATCAACCCTTTTCCACCGGCAGGGCAAGGTAGTAGAAGTTAAAGGCGAGCAGGTGGTAGTGGAGTTTGGGAATATCAAACTTGAGGTTAATGCGGGGAGTCTGAGATTAGCTGCTGGCAAGGATTCAAGGCAGCCAGAGGTAATGATTGGGGAGTTTGAGTTTGTTTCCAGGCTGAACATTCGGGGTATGACAAGAAAGGAAGCGGAGGCGGCGATTAGCAATTTTTTGGCTGAGGCGGTCAATGCCGGGGCAAGGGAGTTATCGATCCTGCATGGTAAAGGGACAGGTGCTCTGAGGCAGATGCTCTGGCGGAGATTGCGTCAGGATGCGCGGGTTGCGGAAATCAGGTTTGCTGAACCAGCAGAAGGTGGAACCGGGGTAACGGTTCTGAAACTGCGAGGCGAAGGTGATTAAGCCCGAGGTAATTGAGCGGATTCGCCAGGAAACAGATATCGTGGAATTGATTGGCAGCTATTTGCCTTTGAAGAAGGTGGGAAGAAACTACCGCGGCCTCTGTCCATTTCATTCTGAACGTTCGCCTTCTTTTTATGTTAGTCCCGAGCGTCAGTCTTATCATTGCTTTGGTTGTGGTATGGGCGGCACGGTGATTTCCTTTGTTATGCAATTTGAAAAATTGGATTTTCCCGATGCTGTGCGGCTACTTGCCAAAAGGCTGGGATTAAAAGTGGAAGAGGAAGCGGTTAGCGGTAAAAATCAAGGATTGTACGACATATGCGAAAAAGCGGCAAGTTTTTTTGAGCAGCAGCTGCAAAAATCAGAGGGTGCCCAAAGATATCTTGAGAAACGGGGTTTGAAGCAATCAACGGTGAAACGGTTCCGGCTCGGCTTCGCCCCTGGGGGGAATAGTTTGCGCGGGACAGCAAACAGATTAGGATTGCGAGAGGAAGTTTTGTTAGAAGCCGGGCTGCTGGTGAAAAGGGAGGGTGGCTTAATTGATTATTTTCGGGAGCGGATAATCTTTCCGATATTTTCCCTTTCCGGCAAGGTGATAGGTTTTGGTGGCCGGGTATTGGATGATAGTGAACCCAAGTATCTTAATTCGCCAGACAGTCCGATATTCCACAAGGGGGAAATTCTCTATGGGATTTTCCAAGCCAAGGCGTACATCCGTGAGGAAATGCCGATTCTGGTGGAAGGCAATTTTGATCTGCTCTCCTTGGTTGACAAGGGTATAAACAATTGTATTGCCAGCCTCGGTACCGCACTTACCTTAGAACAGGCGATTCTTATCAGGCGCTACAACCGGCAGGTAGTGTTGTGTTACGACGGCGATGAAGCCGGACAGAAGGCTTGTCGTCGTTCAATCGAGACGCTCCTGCGTGCCGGGGTAGACCCCCAAGTTATGGTGTTGCCCCAGGGCGAGGACCCAGACAGTTATGTGCGTAAAATTGGTAAGGATGGCTTTCTTGCTCAGCTCAAAGATGTTGTTGATTTTGTTGACTTTATCATTGCAGGGAGAAAAGTGGAAACAGTTGCCCAAAAGCGTTCGGTTATTAATGAACTCAGCGGTTTTGTGGGAATTATTGCTGATGATATCAGTCGGGAGTTGTACGCCAATCGCATTGCGGCGAAATTTGGGATAAGTCAATCAAGAGTGCTGGCGCGTGGTGATGGGCGCGAAATTCAGAGTCTTAGCAAAACCACAAAACCCACTGATTCGACTCTAGCGGAAAAACTGGTTGCTGCGATGGTGCAGGATAAGGAACTTGCCGGTATCGCTGAAGAGTTTTCTCTGTCAGAATTAATTGAGGATGAGGTGCTGAGAAAGGTTGCCTGTTTAGTTGAGGAGCACTGGCGGGGAGATTATTACGCACCGGCATTACTGATGGATATTATTGATGACGAGGAGGCAAGGAGGAGGATTGCGAAGTGGCTTTTTGATAAACAGCGGTTGCCCACAGAGCAGGAATTTCGCGAGCAGGTGTGCCGTTTACGGGCGCGCTGGCTTCAACGCCAGATTGAACTTGCCCACGAGCAAGGTGATGATGAACGGGCAGAATTTTTGACCAAGGAAAAGGACCGATTATTAAGAGGGAAAAGAAACCTTTTGAGAAAGGGGTGAGACGGGATGAAAGAAAAGAGTAAACAGAAAAAAAGGCGAGTTCGCGAGAAAAAGAAGGTAAGACAATTGAAGACAAAGGCAGGTTTTCAAGGGGCTACAGGTCAAATTGAGGATACTCACCATCCCGAGTGGCTTGATAATATTTTGAAAAAGGCGGCGCTTGACCGCCGAGTTACTTACGAGGAACTTGAGGAGGTGCTTCCGGATGAACTGTTGATGATGCCCGAAAGGCTGGAGGAGGTTATTGCCAGCCTTCACCGCGAAGGAATCCAGATGACGGAAAGCCATGTCGGTGAGGAGGAGGCACTTTCTCCCCGTCGGGGACCAAAGCCGGTGATTCAGCGCACCGATGATCCGACAAAAGCTTATTTCCGGGAGCTGGCAAAACTACCGCTCTTGACGCGTGAAGAAGAGGTAAAATATTCGCGCGCGATGGAGGAAGGGTATCGCAATTTGATTCAGTATCTTTTTGACCCGGTGCCGATGATGGTGCGGCTGGTTGAGGAGTGCATGCCCATTGAAGATGGAACCAGAGCGCTGGACCAGATTGCCCGGGTTGAGTTTGAATGCCTTTTTGACAAAAAGGCATTGGCACGGGAGCGGACGCGATTTATTCGCTGTTTGCGGGATATTCGTCGTGCGGCAGAAGATATAACTCGTCTGCAGGAGAAAAAACCTACTGCCAGGGTCAAAAAGGAAATCGCCGCAATCAAACAGCGTGCCTTCAATCGCATTCAGGGGCTCTCACTCCAGCACCACATCATCAATAACTTCCTCAATGAATTCAAGGCGGTAGCCAGCAAGGCGCTTGACTATCAGGTCCACTTGGAAAAATTGGAGAAAGAGGAAAAAACCCGAACTGAAGCAGCAAAGGAATTGCGCAGGAAAATTCTCGAGGCAAGGCAGTTTCTTGGTAAAGGTCCCTTCCAGCTGAAACGCATACTTGCGGAGATGGCTGTCTGCGAAGAAAAAATTCTTGCTGCGCGTGACCGGATGATTGAAGGTAATGTGCGGCTGGTAATATCCATTGCCAAGCGTTATATCAATCGGGGTCTGGAGTTTGCCGACCTTTTGGAGGAAGGCAATGTCGGTCTGATAAAGGCGGTAGAGAAGTTTAATTATCGCAAAGGCTTCAAGTTTTCAACCTATGCCACTTGGTGGATTAAACAGGCAATTACGCGGGCGATTGCTGACCAATCCAGGACGGTCCGGGTGCCGGCGCATATCGTTGATGCTATTAACAAAGTTGCCAAGATTCAGCGTCGTTTCCTGCAGTCATGCGGTCGGGAGGCAACAACCGCGGAACTGGCGCAACGTCTTTCAACCCCCAAAGAAAAATTGGAGCAATTGGGCAAAATCGCCCAGTTCGGTATATCCATTGACAAACCGATTGATGAAGAAGGGTCCAGCTTTATCGGCGATTTCATCCACGACGACAAAACGGTCTCGCCCTCGCACGATGCCGCAGTAAAACTACTCAGGGAAAAACTAAACGAAGGATTAAAGACCCTAACGCGCCGAGAAGAGAAGGTATTAAGACTCCGCTTCGGACTCGTCGATAACTGCCCACGGACGCTGGAAGAAGTCGGGCAGATTTTCAACATAACCCGTGAAAGGGTCAGACAGATTGAAGCCAAGGCTTTGCGTAAACTCCGCCACCCGATTCGGCTGAAACAGCTGGAAGAGATAACCAAACTATTACGCTGATGCGGTTGGGAATTATTTCTGATACCCACGATAATCTCGACAAGGTCAGGCAAGCGGTGAGTTTGTTCAACCGAATCGGAATAGATCAGCTCATTCATTGCGGCGACATTATCGCCCCGTTCGTGTTCAAGGAATTTCACCGGCTGAAAATACCAGTTGTTTTTATTTATGGCAACTGTGACGGTGACCATGAGGCTTTGGAAGAGGAGGCGAATAAAATGGGCTTCAGGATTGGAGCAGCTCCACTATATCTGCAGTTTGATGACAAGAGGATAGTTATTACTCACAAACCTATTCAACCCCCACCTGATTACGATTTTTACATTCATGGGCACACCCATCGGGTCAGATATGAGTCCACTAAAACGGTAATTATTAATCCTGGAGAAGCGTGTGGATGGCTGACGGGCAGGAGCACAGTTGCGGTTCTTGATATTCAAAATAACGAAGTTGAAACTTATGACCTGTAAATAGGAGACATGGGTGAAACCGGCTTCTGGACTATATATTGTTGCAACTCCCATCGGTAATTTTGGTGATATCACGCAGCGAGCGCTCGATATCCTTGCCAATGTTGATGCTGTGGTTTGTGAAGATACACGTCACACCGGTCTACTTTTGAAGCATTTCGGGATTCAAAATCGGTTGATTTCCTACCATGAATACAATAAACTGCGTCGGACTCCAGAAATTCTTGAACTTCTATCTCAAGGCCAGGCGATTGCTATAGTAAGTGATGCCGGAACACCTGGTATCTCTGACCCCGGATTCTATCTGATACGCGCGGCAATTGAAAAGGGATTCAGGGTGATACCGGTTCCCGGGGCATCGGCGCTATTGGCGGCGCTGGTGGTTTCAGGACTTCCTTCAGACCGATTTGCCTTTGAAGGCTTTCTTCCCAAACGAGCGGGCAGGAGGCGCAAGCGCTTGGTTGCCCTTACCCAAGAGGATCGAACGATGGTATTTTGCGAATCCACACATCGGGTTAAGCGTTTACTCACCGAGATAAAAGAGTTATGGGGGGACCGAAGGGTTGTTGTTTGCCGGGAATTGACAAAGAAATTTGAGGAGGTGTTGCGCGGCTCGGTTTCCCAATTGCTGGAGCAGCTGGCGGGTAGAGAATTGAGGGGTGAGGTTATGGTTGTTGTCAGCGGTTCGGTCCTCCCCGCGAAAGCGGAAATCCCCCGGTCTTCGGTCCCCGGTCCCAGGTCTTATGAAAAAAGAGACTAAGGAGCAGGGTAGAAGAATTTTGAGACCGGTTATTCGGTTGTTTGCCAGCATCGGTATTAGCCCAAACGCTGTCACGCTCGCAGCGCTTCCTTTAAGTGTCGGGGCTGCAATACTTTACGCTCGTGGTTTCTTTCTCTGGGCTGGCATTGTTACTGCTCTTGTGGGGTTGTGTGATACGATTGATGGTGAACTTTCTCGTCTAACTGGTAAGCTTTCATCTACAGGGGCGATTCTGGACTCCACAGTTGACCGCTTGAGCGAAGGCATTATTTTCGTTGGCGTCGGCTGGTATTATTTCAGTATTAACCACTTTTTTACGCTGATAGCCATGCTGGCACTCCTTTTTTCATTTATGGTGAGTTATGTTCGGGCGCGAGCAGAAGGAACTGGTAGAGATTGTCAGGTCGGGTTTTTTGAGCGACCGGTGCGGGTAATGATGCTTTTGTTCAGTGCTATTATTCTCGGTAAAAGTTACCTCCCCATCGGGTTAGCGGTCATTGTGGCAGGCACATTGGCTACTTTCATTTACCGGCTCGCATATGTATTGAGACCGAGGGGGTAATGAGTTCCCGCGTGTTACTTGTAGGCGTTGTCAAGCTATCACGCCAGCGCTGGGTAAAGGCAGACGCACTAAAAGAGTTGGCGGCATTAATCAAGACCGCTGGTGGCTCCGTAGTGGAAAAGTTGATTCAGGTTCGTAGCCGGCTCGAACCGGCAACCTTGATTGGTAAAGGCAAAGCCGAGGAGATAAAAGAACTTTGCCGCCAATATGCCATCGACCTTATAGTGTTTGAGGACGAACTTACTCCCACGCAACTCCGTAACCTTGAGGACATTATCGGTGTCCGTGTGATTGACCGGGCAGCGGTAATTCTTGATATATTTGCGCTTCACGCCCGAACAGCCGAGGCAAAGGCGCAGGTTGAGCTTGCCCAGCTGGAGTATATCAAGACCAGGCTCACCGGCCTTGGAATTGAGATGTCCAGACTGGGAGGAGGTATTGGGACAAGAGGTCCTGGCGAGACAAAACTTGAAGTAGACCGTCGCAGAATCGAGCAGCGGATAACGGCGTTGCGTCGGGAGTTAGCCCGGATTGAACAGGAACGTCAGCTCCAACGCCGGTGCCGAAGTTCGGTTTGGCAGATTGCCCTTGCTGGTTATACCAATGCGGGCAAGACAACCCTTTTCAACCGTCTTACCAGTGCCAATGCCAAGGTTTCCGACCAGCTTTTCGCCACCCTTGATGCGACCACCAGAGTATATCAAATTAGTCAGGAGGTTAAGGCTGTTTTAACTGATACTGTTGGTTTTATCCGTAATCTGCCTTTACAACTTGTTGCCTCATTCCGTTCAACATTGGCAGAAATTAGAGAGTCGGACTTGGTGCTGCATGTCGCCGATATCAGCGAGCCCCAGGTCGAATCCCAGATAGACACAGTCAACGAAACGCTAACTGTGATTGGTGCAGGTGAAAAACCAACCATCCTGGTATTCAACAAGATTGACCGGTTATTTGATGAGGCGATGATTTTTAGGCTAAAACGGCATTATCCCGGTGCCGTGTTTGTATCGGCATTAACCAGTACCGGGCTAAATGAGCTGCATCAAGTAATCTGGGATTATATCAGTAAGCAGATGGTCATCAGGAAATTTACCGTTCCGGAAAATCGCTGGGATTTGGTTGCGAGGATTAAAAGGAGTGGAATTTTAGTTTCTGAGCGAGTATTTGATGGCAGACGACAATTGAAGATAAAAGGCTTTCCTGCTAAATTAGGCAAATTACGCAAAGAACTTAAGCGAGTTTAATCTAAACCCACTAATAACTGAACAAACTTAAACTGCCGCTTTTGCCTTTACTCGACCTTTATCGCACTTGCCGGGCAGTCTTCAGCTGCTTGTTGGACACACTCTTCAGCAGCCTCGGGTACAATCTCCACCTTTACCCGGGCAACATCGTCGATGAGTTCGAAAATGTCCGGGCAGGTGTCCACACACAATCCACAACCGGTGCAAAGTTCGGTGTCAATCGATGCCTTCACTATTCCTCCTTTTTATTGCTATTAAAGTTAAATCTTATTACTCAAAACCCAGGCGATGTCAAGAAATTTTTTGTGTCAGATAGGCATGGACGAAACCTTCAATATTACCGGAAAGCACCCTCTCTACATCCCGCGTCTCATAGCCGGTGCGATGGTCCTTAACCAATTGATACGGAAAAAGGATGTAGGAGCGAATCTGATGACCCCAGGCGATATCGGTTTTGGCGTCAGCAAACTTTTCGAGTTCGTTCTGCTGCTGCTGTCGGTAATATTCATACAGACGCGAGCGCAGGACCTTGAGGGCGTTCTGCTTGTTCTGAAACTGGGAGCGCTCATTCTGGCAGGTGACCACAATGCCGGTGGGAATATGGGTAATCCGCACCGCAGAGCTAACCTTATTGACATTCTGTCCACCATGTCCGCCTGCGCGAAAGGTATCAATCTTCAAGTCATTGGGGTTGATTTCAACCTCAATTTCATCAACGGTGGGTAGGACTGAAACAGCGGCAAAACTGGTGTGCCGCCGGCGGTTGGCATCAAACGGTGATATCCGGACAAGCCGATGCACCCCCATTTCCGATTTCAAGAGACCAAAGGCATATAGTCCGGTCACCTCGATTGTTACATCCTTAATACCTGCCTCCTCGTTGGGTTGGAAGTCAAGGATTTCGTAGTTCAAACCCTGGTTTTCAATGTAGTGGATATAGAGACGGAAAAGCATTTCTGCCCAGTCACAGGATTCGGTGCCGCCCGCACCGGGATGAATGGAAAGGATTGCGCCGCGATTGTCTTCTGGTGAATTGAAAAGGGCGCGCTCCTCGAGCGACTGAAGTTCATGTTCAATCTTATTTAAGTGTTCGCTGAGTTCTCGCAGGGTATTCTCCTCGGTCTCAAGAGCAAAGAGGGCGGCGAGTTCCTTTGTCTCATTGATTTCCTTAGTAAGGTTATCCACCCGATTAACAAGGTCATTGAGCATGGCAATGCGCCGCATCACCGTCTGTGCTTCGCGGGGTGAATTCCAGAATTCTGGATTGGCAGATTCGGTGTTGAGTCGCTTCAGTTCGCGGCGGAGCGCCTCAATGTCAAAGAAACTCCGCGAGTTTCTGCAGGCGTTCGTTCAGAAGTGCGACTCTTTCGGTCACGGCTGCGGTTTATTTCGTTTCCTTGTCGGTGGTGCGCTTACGATAACGGCGGCGGAATTTTTCAACCCGACCGGCGGTGTCAACAATCTTCTGCTTGCCGGTAAAGAAGGGGTGACAGGCGGAGCAGATTTCCACATGGAGTTTGGGTCGGGTTGAGCGGGTCTTGAAGGTGTTACCACAGGCACAGGTGACGATACATTCGCCGTAGGATGGGTGAATCTTGGGTTTCATTTTTATTCTCCTTTAGCCTTCACTCATTGACTCCAAAAACTCTTGATTGTGCCGGGTGAGGCGCATCTTGTCAAGCACGAACTCCATCATCTCCACGGGGTTGAGTTCGGCAAGCAGTTTCCGCAGGACCCAGATGCGGTTGAGCTCAAATTCGGTTAATAGGAGTTCTTCCTTACGCGTTCCAGAACGCTGCAGGTCAATCGCCGGGAAAATGCGCCGGTCAGCGAGGCGGCGATCAAGAATGAGTTCCATATTGCCGGTTCCCTTGAACTCTTCAAAAATAACCTCGTCCATCCGGGAGCCGGTTTCAATCAGGGCAGTAGCAATCACGGTAAGGCTGCCGCCCTCTTCAATATTGCGGGCGGAGCCAAAGAACTTTTTCGGCTTCTGCAGGGCATTGGAGTCAAGTCCGCCCGAAAGGGTGCGACCGGAATGCGGGACGACCAGGTTGTGGGCGCGGGCAAGCCTGGTAATGGAATCAAGAAGGATGACAACATCGTGTTTGCTCTCCACCAGCCGTTTTGCCTTTTCCAAGACCATATCCGCAACCTGGACATGCCTTTCCGGCACCTCATCAAAAGTGGAACTTATCACCTCGGCTTTAACCGACCGCTCCATATCGGTTACCTCTTCCGGACGTTCGTCGATCAGGAGGATGATGAGTTTGATTTCCGGATGGTTGACGGTAATGGAGTTGGCGATTTTCTGAAGTAGAACGGTTTTTCCTGCGCGTGGTGGGGAGACGATAAGTCCGCGCTGACCCTTACCGATAGGGGTAAAGAGGTCCACAACCCGCATTGAGAGGTCGTTGCGTTCTGGGACCTCAAGGTGGATGCGCTCCTGGGGATACAAAGGGGTTAAGGCATCAAAGGGGATGCGCGGTCTTTCGCCAGTAAGTGGGGCGCCATTCACAGTCTCAATCTTCATCAGGGCGAAGTAACGCTCGCTGTTCTTTGGTGGTCGGGCAAGCCCGGTAATAGTATCACCGGTGCGCAGTCCGAACCGCTTTATCTGGGAAGGGGAGACATAGATGTCGTCAGATGATGGGAGGTAGCTGTATTCGGGCGAGCGGAGAAAGCCAAACCCCTCCTCAAGGATTTCGAGGACACCGTCAACTTGGACACCGCCTTCGCTGCCTTCGGTTGCGCGCTGACGGGCTTCGGCTTCAAGGATTGCCATAATCAAGCCGGGTTTCCTTTTTTCCCGGTAGTCCGGGATGTTCAAGGATTCGGCGATTTCATACAGTTCGGTTATCTTTTTGTTTTTAAGTTCTTCCTGAGTCATAATCGCTCCTTTAGATAAGCCTGATTTCTAATCTCCCTGATTGGAGGTTATGCCAATAACCGGGAGCAGTTCCTTAGAATTTCGCCAAGGATGACATCAGATTACCTGATTAATTATAGCCCCCCTAACATTTTTGTCAAGAAAAGTTTGCTGGATATTTTGTTGGGGTTCTGTTTAATTTCATGGGGTTGGACAAGAAAGGCGTGTCAAATCGGGGCTGGTCCCCTGGACCATGCCGGATGTGAGAATGAGCTGAGACTCGGCTGGGGTCTTTTTGGTTCGTTACAGTCGGAGAAGGGGGATAAAAAGGATGGTGAAGATGGGTTTGCAAATCAGGTTGTTTTGAAATCTTGACTGTGACTTTTGTTGGTTTAATATCCTATGAGTGAAAGGGATAGAAAGTGAGTTGTTAGCGCGCTGTGCCCGAGCTTATCTCAAAGGAATTAAGCAAGTCTCTGAGCAACTGGTTTCACTTGGTTGGGCAGAGGCAAATGCCGGTAACTTTTCAATCAGAACTGATGATGGGTTGATTACCAAGATTTCAGGTGCACGGATGAAGGAGGTTGCTCGCAATCCGCTGAAATATGTGTGCCTTGTCAAAGAAATAAACGGGTTTAAATATGAGGTTCTGCCAAAGAAGACAGTCCCGACAAAGGAAATCTTTGCCCATATTTTGGGTCAGAGAACACTAAAGCGTTTCCGATCAGAGGAGAAAGTTTTACTTCACACCCATCCGTTCCAACTGGTTTCTTTGTCAAACCAATATCCCAGACCAGTGGAATTATTGAGGGAGATTTTTTTAAGGTTTAGGTGCAGGCGTCTGTTAAGAATTATTACCGCGGTTGAATATGCGCCTGAAGGCTCAATTCTTTTGGCGCGGAGAACCGGCAGGGGATTGAAAAATGCACGGCTGGTCATCTGGCCCAAACACGGTGTAATCGCTTCCGGGAGAACCCTTTCCCAGGCGCTGAGTCTGATAATGACTGTAAACAGGGTTGCGGCACGGTAAAATGATGAAGGATAAAAAGCTTCGTCATCCCAAACATCTGCCTGCACCGGACGGGATTGAGACCTTTTATCAGGTGCGCTCAAGGGATTCAGAACTTCCACCTGAGGAGTTTGTGCGCCTGGCGCGGCGCCCGATTCACATTGTCCTTGACAACCTTCGCAGCGCCTTTAATGTTGGTGCAATTTTTAGGCTGGCAGATGCGGTGCGGGCAACAGCGGTGATTCCCTGCGGCTATACTGCGCATCCGCCCCATCAGAAACTGGAACAGACCGCCTTGGGAACAACCGGTTCGGTGCCTTGGCGCTGGTTTGAGACAACGACCGGTGCAATTGCAGTAATGAAAAGGGAAAATATTCAGGTGATTGCACTGGAAACGGTTACAGGTGCGATTCCGTTTAACAGGTTTTCCTATCGGTTTCCGGTTGCGGTTGTGCTTGGTAACGAGGCTTTAGGTGTCTCGCAGGAGGTGTTGCGGCTCTGTGACGGGTTTGTAGAGATACCGGTTTTCGGATACAAGAATTCGCTCAATGTTGCAACTGCCGCGGCGGTGGTGCTCTATGAACTGCTCAGGCAGGGCAACTGGGTTTAATCAACCGGTCTGAATTTCGGAATATGGGATTTCAATAGCGGCTTTTTATAAAACCCGACCCCGACAACAAAGTTGCGCCAAAAGACAATTACAAACCCATTTTCAGCATCAGAATCTATTTCAATCTTGCGGTCGTTGATGAGTTTGCGTGCCTGTTCCTCATTTACCTCAATTCGGTTACGGGTAGCGGTTTTGCCCAGAACCTGCATTGCAAAAGTTGTCGGTTTGACAGAATGGGGAAAAAGTCGACAGAGCCTTAATCCCCGACGCAAAGGGTTAACATCGTTAAATTGCATCACCTCGGGTGTGGAGACAAATACTGTCTTTTGTTCTGATTGCAAGCTTAGTCTGTGCAACCACTCCTCGGGAAATCCAAACCGCTCTCTTAACAAATCAACTGGCTGCATATGCAGGTTTGCGGATAAGCGCAACAAAAAAGGCTTCGGTGTTGTTGTCCTGAGGTAAAATGCGGCGGCTAAGGGCAACCGGTTCGGGAAAGCTCTCTTTACCCCATTCCCTTAATGCCGGTCGGGTCAATAGTCCGGGCAATCCAATTGTCAGGATTTCCGCTTCCGGAAAGCACTTGATGAGATAGGTAACAACCGCTTCATTTTCCTCAGGTGCAATCGTGCAGGTGGAATAGACCATTCTGCCATTAGGCTTCAACGCCCGATAACCGGCGGTAATCAATCCCTTCTGCACCCGACTGAAATTCTCAATCCCCTTTAATGACCAGCGCACAAGCGCCTCCCTGGATTTGCGCATCGTGCCTTCAGAGGAACAGGGTGCATCAACCAAGACCCGGTCACACTTGCCCGCAAGTCTTTTTGCCAGGATGATGCCATCGGTCCGGCAAACCGCCACATTGAGACAGCCCATGCGGTCAATGTTGCCGATAAGACCCCGCACCCGGCTCAACGAAAGGTCATTGGCAATCAGAAGCCCTTTGTTTTTCATCATTGCCGACATCTGGGTTGTCTTTGAGCCCGGTGCAGCGGCGATGTCAAGCACTGTTTCACCTGGCTGGGGGTCAAGAATCAAGGGCGGAATCATTGATGCTGGCTCCTGGATGTAAATCAGCCCAAGGAAATGAACCAGCCTTCTGCCCAACCCCCAGCCATTTTTCACCGAATAGGCTATCGGGCTGAATGGTAGAGGTTCAGGATGGAAATCCGCAATCAAAGGCAGGACTTCATCAGGTTGTGCCTTGATGGTGTTGATGCGGAAAACCCTGGGCAAAGGGGAAAGCATCGCCTCTAAAAACTCATCAAAGTCCGGGATGAATCTTTCATAGCGCTCAATGAACTGTTTGGGAAATAGCTCCCTTTTCTGCTTCATTTGCTGAGTTTCAGTCCGCTTGACCAGCGCTCAAGCCGCCTGAGTGCGGTCAGTTTTTCATCCCGCCCCAACTTTGCTTCTTTGATGCCCTTTTCAAGGAAAAGGATTGAGCGGTCATAATCGTCTCTGTTAACCGGATAGGGATAGCCGTCTTTGCCGCCATGGGCAAAGGAATAGGTAACCGGGTCACGAAAGGATAAGGGCGCACCGTAAACCACCTCAGCAACAAGCGCAAGAGCCCTGATTGTTTTCGGTCCAATACCAGGAACAAGCAAAAGCCTGGCAAAATCTGCGGGCGGTTGTTCATAGGTCTTTAACAGCACCTTATGCAGGTAAGCGGGTGAGATGTCACCTGTCAGAACAGGATGATGCGCAGGCAGTTTTAACCTTGATATTTCCCTGACGGTCTTTTCCGGTTTTTGAGCCGCAATTGCAACTGTTGCGCTCCGTGCCTTTTCAGCTTCAGTTGCCACCATGTTGAGAACCAGGTCTGACCTGTTGCCCGCAATCCCCTTATGCGGCTCAACAACAAAACTTTCCAAGTCTTCGGAAAGCCAGTGGTATCTGCGCGCCCATCTGGTTTGGGTATTCATTCCCTGCTGAACAATCGCCCATTCACCATTGCCGGTGCCGATAAAAAGGTGGTGATAAATCTGGTAACCGTCCTGGAGCGCGCTTGAATCCACCTTTGCCACCAGCCTGCTAACCAGAATCAGGTTTTCACCATCTAGACCAAACCTTTCGGCAAACTGATTGATTTCAGCTGGTGTCTGGCGTGATGCCCTGCCCTTACCGCCACAGACAAAGATGTTCAAATCCCTTTCCTGACCCCTGATGCCTTCCTTCAAAGCGCCGCAGACCGTTGTTGTCAGACCTGAGGAGTGCCAGTCAAATCCGGCAACACAACCCAGACTCTGAAACCAGACCGGGTCAGAAATACGGCGCAGGAGCTCGTCAGGACCGAACTCGGCAACAATCACCTCAACAACCGCGCGCACCAGCCGCTTCATCCGTTCAAAAAGCCAGACAGGTGCTGAACCGTAATGCAACGGCATTTCGGCAATACCACGGCGCATCGGTTGATTGTAAAGCGGTCAGGCAACAATGTCAAAAGGCAAAACTCTTTTTTGGCCAATTACAGTCAGGGTTGAAAAAACTGAGTATAGCCGAATGGTTGAGGTTAACAATAGCGTCGCTTATGGTAATCGTGGTGGCAGGAATGATGCAGTCGAGCCGGCAGACCCTGAATCCGTCTTTGGAGTCACAAAAGCACGCTCCGCAGTTTTGATCTGCTCCGATGTCTTTGTGACCAACAACCTCGGGATCGAGGCATTGTTAGCTGGAGTTCAAGGGTCTTCCTGAC